>NZ_JBJQOQ010000017.1:0-103907 GCF_046036945.1 Brevibacillus sp. B_LB10_24
TACTCACTAAAACGCTTCGCTGTTCAGTTTTCAAAGAGCATTTTTTCTCGTCGGCATCAACTTTTTAACTACCGGCGACAATTCAATAGTATATCAGGCTGAATCTCAGAAATCAAGAGGAAATTTTTAATAGTTCTCGTTTTCTCTCTTGATTTATTCTCATCGCTTTCGAGCGACAACTAAGATCATACCACGACAAAAAACAGATGGCAACAGGAAAAATCGACCAGTGGCAGGTTAAATGATTGATGGGCAAACTATATGCAGCTTAAAGTGCCTTGCCCTCGCGAGAAGACACTTTAAGCGGAGAATTAACAGGACACCCTTTTCATATTGCTCAAAGCTTCACGTACCTGTTCCGGAATGGAGACAGCTTTTAAATTATCCTCTGCAAAGGTTGTCCAGGCTCTTACTTCGTATCCATTGGCAATCAAATGCCCACCCCGAAAAAACTCATGGGTTAACCTGATTACCTTATCGCGGACTTCTGCCACCGTAGTTCTTACTTCGAGCTGATCCTCAAACAGAGCGGGCGATTTGAATTCACAGTGGGTTTCAAGCAGAGGCAAGCCCACCTTTTCTTCTGTAAACAGCTTCGATACAGCAAAGCCAAGGTGATTAAACATCTCATGTGCCGCTTGATCCATCCACTTGTAAAAGTTGGGGTAGTATACGATTCCTGCGGCGTCTGTGTCCCCCCACTTCACTTTATAGTTATAAATGAAATGACACATTGCGTCTCCCTCTTTCCTGTTATATATTTGGCTGATTGTCTGCCGATAAAGCGAGGCTACGGTTTTGAAAGGCGGTCGATCGAGATAATACTCCTACCACTTACCATTGCTGAGGCTCCGATTATACTTGATGAATGCGATAGACCATTGGCAACCCGGTCTTCTACAAATATTGCAATGTTTCTGTATTCATCATCAATTTCTCTCTTCCTTCATCTAAATTCATTTAATTATGCTCCAATTATATGTCCAGTTTTGTTGGAGCAATACGTCCATCATGTACTTCAGTTAGGAACAAAGCCCTTCTTCTCAGTACAGGTGATTGGCAATGTTGTAAAGTTTGACTGTATGAAACGCTGCAAAAGTTAAATAAAAAAAGACCCTATGGCCGTCAGACAAAACTGCCTCTGTGCCATAAGGTCCTGCCTCTCGTTTTTTTCCTACCAGTAGCGCCGGGCAGCGCAAAGCTCCACTTCATACGCTGAACCGCTCAAGGGGAGCAGCTCGATCGTTTTCCCCGTCTTGGGCGAGTGGAGCATCTGGTCGTCGCCTGCGTAGATGCCGACGTGATGGACGGCTCCTTTTCCTTCCTCGTAGGCGAAAAAGAGCAGATCGCCCGGCTGCAAATCCTGTCGTTCGACAGCCTTGCCCTGTTTCGCCTGGTCGGAAGCATCGCGGGGGATGATAATCCCGTTAGCGAGGTGCATGTTGTAGGCGAAGCCGGAGCAATCGTAGCCGAAGCTGGACATTCCTCCCCACAGGTAGGGCAAGCCGAGAAACTGTTTTCCCGCCTCTACGATCTGTTTCCCTGTGCCGATCGGGATGTCCCGCTCTGTCAGGAAAACAGCTACATCGCTTTGCTTTAGCAACTGCGGACCGGCAGGAGTCGTCACCTCGATCCACTCGCCCGACTGCGAGATGACGGGCAGCCTGGTCAAGAAGCTGAGCGTTATGCCCGGCTCGCCCTCCTTGTCGTAGAGCCGTGCCGCAGTGCTTGTGACCACCGCGGTCGGCTGGTCCGGATTTGCGGCAAACCCTGATGCCTCCAGAAGCTGGCATTTTGGCATCCACCCGGGATAGCCGCGCTCGTCTTTTTTCGACGGCTGGCTTGGGATGACTACCTTCAGCCAGCCAGCCTCTTCTTCGATCACTTCTACCAGGCTGCCGTACAGCACCTGGGTTTGCACCAGGTTGGCTTCACAGAGCTCCAGACGGTCCTCGTAGCTCATCGCCTGCAGCCAGCCCGTGAGATCGGCCGGATTTTCAATCGCCGGACGGTCCATTTCCCGCGGGGAAGCCGGCGTCGTCCAAACTGTGGCTACCGGAACAGATGCCACCATGCGAACGGTTGGTTTTTCCATATTTTCTCCTCCCCCCAGCCTACACATGTACTTTGCTGATGCCGAGACCCGGTGCCTCCGGCAGGGTCAGCACGCGTCCGTCGTAGCGAACGCCCCCCTCTACGATGCTTTTCACCAGCATCAATGGGGCATCGAAATCAAAGCGCGTAATGTTCTTCTTGCTGGCTGCAAAATGGGCAGCTGCGGTGATGCCGATGTGCGTTTCGATCATGCTGCCGACCATGCACTCCACTCCGCACTCTTCCGCCATGTGATTGATAATCTGGGCCTTGTAAATCCCGCCTGCCTTCATCAGCTTGATATTGATCAGGTCGGCGGCGCGGTTGTGCAGCACTTCAAACGCCTGGCGCGGCGAAAAGACGCTTTCGTCGGCCATGATCGGCGTATCTACCGCATCTGTTACCGCTTTTAAACCAGCCAGATCGTGGGCTTTTACCGGCTGCTCCACCAGCTCGATATCCAGCCCCATATCCTCCATCTTGCGAATGGAACGGATCGCCTCTTTTACTTCCCATCCCTGGTTGGCATCGAGGCGAATTTTCACCTGGTTGCCGACCTTGCTGCGAATTTCCTTGATCCGGAGGATATCATTAGCGATTTGATCTTTGCCTACCTTGATCTTCAGTACCAGAAAACCGGCCTGCATATAGGCGAGTGCGTCTTCTCCCATCTCCTCAGGCGAATTGACGCTCACCGTGAAATCCGTTTCGATCTGGTTGCGGTAACCACCGAGAAACTGGTACAGCGGCATCCCCGCCTGCTGGCTGATCAAGTCGTACAGCGCCATGTCTACGGCCGCTTTCGCGCTGTTGTTGTTGACCAGCAGGTGATGCAGCTGATGAAAAACCTGTTCGTACTGGAGCAGGTTCTTGCCGATCAGCTGGGGGGCCAATGTGTTGCGGATAGCTGACTCGATGCTCTCCATGCTGTCACCCGTAATGACGACCGTGGGCGGCGCTTCGCCCCAACCCGTTTTGCCGCATTCACTGGTGATTTTTACCACGACGGTTTCCGCCTGTTCAACCGTACGCAGAGCCGTTTTGAACGGCTTCTTCAGCGGAATGGCCGCTCGCGATGTTTCCACTTTTGCAATGATCATACTTTTGCCTCCTATTGGTTGCGCTTAAGCCTGATTCCTAAGTGATGTAGGTCTAGCTGGCTGCGTCAATCTTAGCTCATGCTCCAATCAGGTCGGCAATATTGGGAGAACGGTGCCCACAAAGCGCCAGGTGTCAGTTTTCCCGCAGATTGCACTATGGGGATGAACTTTTGAATCGATTCTTCTATTTGAAGCCAAAGGGCGCATCATCCGCGAGCATGTCTATTGGCGCATACCTTGAGGGGACCAAAATCTCAAGCATTGCACCCAGGCTGAATCTCGAGGGAACCATCCCTTGGCGTTCCGTTTTTATTTGTCCCTACTACCCTAGTTTACAATTTCAACGAGTCCACTGGCTAGGTTAAATATGCAAAAGGGGCAGCGAAAAGTAGCGCTGCCCCTTCTTTGATCAGTACATTTCCGGGAAGTCCGGTATCAATCCAAGCTGTTGAAACAGCCCCATGTTCTTCAACATAAACGCTTGCGCACCCATCTGCGCTTCCATCATCACCTGATCGGCTTCACTGTCGGTCATGTTAACCAGGTCGAGCGAATTATCCTTGGAGAGAGCCGGGAACTGTGCTTCCTTGCCAAACTCCTCCGTCGATTTCAGCGAAAACTGGATGACTTCCGGCAATTCTTCCTCATCAGCCAACTCGCCCGTATTCAGCTTGACCTTGTACTCGGAATTGCGTTTTTCTTCTGTCGTCTCGGTCACAGCCGCAACATTCCCGGACAAAGTTTGATTGACTCCGTCCTCCTGGTAGCCGATGCTAAAGTCGATTTCCCCGGATTCTTTATTCCCGTCCTTCGTCGACTTGTAGGAAGTCTTGATTAGGGCAGTTTCCTCTACCTTCTTATCCCGGAGTTCGTCTATTTTCAATTCAAAGCTGCCGTTTGTCGTCTGATCCTTGGTTTCTTTGGTGAAGCTGAAAGACATGTCAACGTCTTCTCCGCGAACCGAATCCGTGACGACCTGGAATACTCCTTTCTCGGCTTGCCCTTCTGTCCACTTCGCGCTCTTCATCGTGATCGTCTCTTTCTTGTCAGGGGACGTGAGGGTTACGGTCCGCTTTAAAATGCGATCGGAGCCGTCCACGTTGAGCACCATCTTCACGCCGCTCACAGCATCCCCTTTATCCATGGAAGCGACCAGATCTTTCATCGATTCCTTGATGTTATCGACAAACTTATCTTTGCTGAGCACATCTCTGTCCTTGATCGGATAGCCGTTGTCCTTGAGCAGATTGACGATATTCGAGTAACGCTTGTAAAGGAGATCGTGAAGCTTCTCGTCAGCGGCCACCGTATCCGATACTTTTGTCATCAGCTCTTTAAACTGGCTGTCGGAGAAGGTGACGGTAATTTCCCTGCTGGGAATTTTCGTGCCGCCCTCTTCGAAGGTGCCGTCTTTATTGATCGTCACCTGCTCATCCGTGATGCTGTCTGCATAGAGCTTGCCGTACACGGCAGCGATCGGAAGCAGTTCCGATTGGTCGACTTTAATCGCCTCCGCCAAATCCTGATAGCTCATCATCTTTTTGGGCAGATCCGCACCGTACTTTTTGTTAAATTCATCGACATCCTTCAAATTGATGATGCCGTATTTGTTGTATATTTCAGGCACGCCAAAACCCATTCGCTCCTGATCGGAAAACACCTCCAGGCCGAGCAGGTGATTGTTTTTGAGCGCCAGACTTACTTTGCTGTATTTTTTACCGTTTTTCTCGTCAACGGCACTGTCGATCGACAGCGTCGCTTCCTTTAACACATCCAGCATGTGGCTAAGCTCGGGATCCCCAGGAACGGGGCCAATCGTCAGGTCGGATATTTCCATTGTAGTGTATACAGGTTTTTCCAGGTAGGGTGCAATCGACTGTTTGTATTTGTCCATCCCTTCCGTCACCCATTTCGTCGTCTCCTGTACCCCTTTTAATTCTGCACTCAAGTAGACCGCTTTCGGACTTTTGAATGCGGACATAGCCATGGCTGCCACCGTCCCGACAACGACGACCAAGATTAACGCCACTACGATCGGCGTTATTTTCTTTTTCTTCGGCTGCGGGGTATGGCTCTCTAACACTCCATCTGTTTGCATTTGTACCTCCTATGGACAAACTGTTTTTCATTTACTACAACACCATTTTATTCTAATTGGCTTTTTCGTCAACATATTTCGGTAATTTTCAACATTTTTGTCAAACGACAGCAGGCAGCTTATTCAGCCGCCTGCGACCATCCCGCTGCTTTCCAAGCGGTTTTCAGCTTCTGTCCCTTGGCGTTCTTGATTTGGGGCTCATGGACGTACCATCCGCGTCCATTCGCTGTCTCGTTGGTGCTGTAGCGGAACCGCACCTGCTTCGTTCCCTCCGGAAGCTGGTACGAATGCGGCGTCCACTCGCTCTTCCCTGTAAAGGCGGTACCCAGCGGCGTCCAGTTCTGTCCGTCAGGGGAGGCTTCCACGTACCCGAAGTCTTTATCCGGTTCGATCCGAAACCAGGTGTCAAAGCTGAGCGTCCCGCCTTCAGTCAGATCAACCTCGGCTGTCAGCGTGTTCTGCAGCTGATCGCCCATTCCGGCGAACCAGACACCGTCCTTTTTCCAGGGAATGTCCACCGGAATGGCCAGGGCTGCCTGCCGAGCTACACCTCTGCGGACGGGATTGGTCGACACGGTTTGACGTGTCGGATGGACGCGGTTGGTCAGCAAGATGCAGATCGTGTTGTTTGCCGGACTGACGACGATTGATGTACCGGTAAATCCGGTGTGGCCCATGGAAGACGCATCGCCCAGCGCGTCCATGTACCAGCCTTGATTCAACTCCCAGCCCAGTCCGTGGTCGTCCCCGGGAAACTGGGGAATCTGATTTTCCGCCATCAACGCGACGGCCTCTTTCGAGAGGATCCGCTTGTTGTTGTAAGTACCGCCGTTCAGCATCATCTGGGCGAAGACGGCCAGATCCTCGGCTGTGCTAAAGACACCGGCGTGTCCGGCAACTCCGTCAAGCGACCAGGCCTTCTCGTCATGTACTTCTCCCCAGACCAGTCCCCGCTCCGCCCACGGCTCTTCTTCTGTGGCGGCAATCCGCGGTTTCAGTTTGGCCGGGGGATTGTACATGGTGTCTTTCATCCCCAGCGGCCCAGTGATATTCTCCCGTACGTACTCATCGAGCCGCTTGCCCGTGATTCTCTCCACTACCGCGCCCAGTGTGATCAGGTTTAAATCACTGTAGACGTATTTGCTGCCAGGCGGATTTTGCAAGGTGTGGCGGAACACCTCCTGCAGCCGGCCCTCCCTGTCGGTGTCCACTTTCCAGATCGGGATGCCCGGTTCAAACCCGGATATATGGGTGAGCAATTGCCGGATCGTGATCTTGTCCTTGCCGTTTTGGGCAAACTCCGGTATGTATGCCGCTACGGGTCTGTCCAGGTCAATCTTGCCCTGATCGTAGAGCTGCATGACGGCTGTCGACGTAAACAGCTTGCTGACCGACGCCAGGTCAAAGATCGTATCCGACTTCATCGCAATGGGCTGATCCAGCGGGGTAAAATGGGCATCCGCATAGCGCGCGGCGTATCCGTATGCCTGTTCCTTGACGATCACGCCGTTTCTAGCGATCAGCACGACGGCGCCAGGCATCATCTTATCCGCGATCGCCTGTTCGATGAACGGATCGATCGCTTGCAGCGGCTCGGCCCGCATGCCAGCCGCGGCAGGAGCTCCCTTGTGCAGCTTTGTCGCCGATTTCCCCGGGTTATCCCACGTCGCGGAAGCCGGACGCCCTTCTTTCGGCGCGGCGACCGCGACCCCCATGTTGTACTCGACTGGGACGGGGGCAGCAACCGAACCGACGACAAGGGCCAAACTAAGTCCTGTGAGCAGCGCTATTTTCCGCAAGTAAATCCCTCCTCTTGGGAATAGAGTAAACGTCCTTTTGAAAATACTTGCATTTTCACATGAAATGGGGATATTTTCCATAGGGTTAATGTCCTAAAAATCTGATAAATGCAGAGAAGAACTAGGTCGAAGGGTTTAGCAGAAGCGGATTATAACAGGACTTATGGATCGATCCATTCTGGAAACTTACACTATCCTAGGAAAATCCGCTATTTACTCGGCGATTAAATCTAGCAAGTCAAAAAAATCCTTTAGCCAAATACCTAAACCCGTTATGAAAATAACAAAAGCAGCCGCGAGCAAAGCTACGCCGAAAGCCAATTGCTTTTTATGTTCCGCTTGCCAATAAAAAGCCGTGATGACAGTGACTGTACCCGGGATAAAAAACAAGCCGCTGATAATAACTGTACCTAATAAAAAAATCATGCTTCACCCCGTTTAAAATTATGTCGGATCCTTATAAAGGTTTATAGGTCCAGATACCGTATTTTCCGATGTTGTTCATCTTGATGGACACAACTTTCCCGCCCCTCATAAATGAAAAAACTCCTTCCGTCAAATCCTCATTCATCAAAATAATCGGAAGGGTATCGCCTCGCTCAGCGTATTTTGTCATGATGCCATCATGGGTTTCGATAAATGAGACGGAACTACCATATTTTTCCATCATTTTCTCTTCGATCAGGTTAGATTTCGAATAAGAAACATACGTCCAGCTTGCACCAGATTTATCCATAAACACTTTTCCATCTATTATATCTTTTTCTTCCACATCAAACCCTAATGCCCTTAGGTTTTCTGCATGAATTTCTTCTCTTACAAAAAAAGATGCCCCGCCGGTAAAAGCGGAGCATCTTCATCGAAGCTGATCATACATCCGAAAGGGACGTTTGCACGGGGAGGGGGTTATCGCCCTTCCGGTTGTGCAGCAGCAGGATATTAAGCGCGATCGCGGTCAAAGACCCTGTGACGATGCCGTTTTGCAGCAGCATCTTCAGCATGTTCGGCAATTGATCGAATATCTGCGGGACGGCGGATGAGCCCAAGCCCACGGCGATGCTGCAGGCGGCGATCAGCAGGTTTTCGTTCTGGCGCAGGTCCACGCTGGAAAGCGTATTGATGCCTGACGCCACGACCATGCCGAACATCGCGATCATCGCCCCGCCAAGCACGGCGTCAGGGATCACCGTGGTGAGCGCGGCCAGCTTCGGCAGCAGTCCCAGCACCACGAGAATCAGGCCGGCAGCGGTAATCGCCGAGCGGGTTTTTACCCGGGTCAGCGAGATCAGGCCGACGTTTTGAGAGAAGGCGGTGTAGGGAAAGGCGTTGAACAGACCGCCCAGGGTAATGGCAAGCCCTTCCGCCCGCAGGCCCTTGACGATATCCTGCTCCTCCAGTTTCTTGTCAACGATTTTGGATACGGCAAAGTAGACGCCAGTCGATTCCACCATGCTGATGATGTTGACCAGGATCATCGTAAAAATGGCGCCGATGTTAAATTGCGGAGTACCGAAGTAAAATGGCTGTACGATGTTTACCCAAGAAGCTTGGGCCACGGATTGAAAACTGACCATGCCCATAAAGTAAGCGGCAACCGTTCCGGCGACCAGCCCGATCAAAACGGAAATCGCGCGGGTAAAGCCGGTAAAAAAGCGGTTGACGAGCAATATCAAGACAAGCGTGCCAAGCGCCAGCAGCAGGTTGCGCGGGGACCCGAAGTCTGCGCTGCCTGCGCCGCCGGCAGCGTTGTTCATCGCCACCGGGATGAGCGATAACCCGATGATCGTCACGACAGATCCGGTGACGACTGTCGGAAAGAAGCGCAGCAATTTGCCAAACAGCGGAGCCGCCAGCACTACAAACAGGCCGGAGATGATAATCGCCCCGTAAGCGGTGGCGAGATTCGAGGTGGAGGCGATTGCGATGATCGGGCCTACCGCAGTGAACGTGCAGCCCAGCACGACCGGCAGCCTGATGCCAAAGTAACGCGTGCCGACTACCTGCATCAGCGTGGCGATCCCTGAAGTGAACAGATCGGCCGCGATCAGATAAGCCATCTGCGTGGGAGTCAAGCCCAGCTCTTTGCCAATCAACAGCGGAACGACAACAGCACCGGCGTACATCGCCAGTACGTGCTGCATCCCCAGTGTTACCGTCTTTTGTTTGCTGATCATACGGATGCAGTCTCCTTTGGCGCTGCGGCTTCGTCGATAAACACGATCTCTTCAGGAGACATCGATTGGATGCGGGCCAGCGAGTGGACGTAAACGCCCGCCTCTTCCAGCTTCCGGCGTCCTTCCTGGAAGCTCTTCTCGATCACGGCGCCTACCCCGACCAGATGGGCTCCCGCATTAGAGATGATCTCCTTCAAGCCGAGCAGCGCCGCGCCGGTGGCGAGAAAATCGTCCACGATCAAAATGCGGTCGTTCCCGTCCAGATAGCGCTTGGATACGCTGATCTGGTACGTCTCTTGGCGGGTAAAGGAATAGACGGGCGCAGCGTAGACCTCTTCATTCTGTGTGACAGCTTTTTTCTTTTTGGCGTAAACAAAGGGAACCTTCAGGGCGAGTGCTGCGGCCATCGCAAAGTGGATTCCGCTCGCCTCCACGGTCAGCACCTTGGTGATCCCCTGCCCCTGGAAGTGCTCGGCAAAGGCTTGACCGATCTCCATCGCAAGCACCGGGTCCACCTGATGATTGATAAATGAGTCCACCTTCAGCACACTGGCAGACAACACTTCCCCTTGCTGCCTGATTCGCTCTTGTAATGCCTTCATCTTCTCCGCTCCTTTTTTTGTAAAAGAAAAACCCAGGAAAGACAGGTTGCGAAAACACGACATGCGCGTCTCAAGTGAAACCTGTCCCCCTGGGTTTTTATCCCTTAGGTGTAGCACAAGGAATACATCTATGTGCTTGCGCCGCTCGGTCCAATCCTCCCCGCCCCGACAAACCATTGCCGAAGAAAGGGAGCGGAACCCTAGGCGCACTTCCACTCGTAGTCAGATGATTTACGGTCATCCGGTAGAGACTTATGGGCCATATCCCCAAAATTATACGAGCTAATATTCTTTTTATTGGGTAAATCGTTTCTTTAATGTAACACAAGCCCTTGGGACAAACAAGGGAAATTCAGGGCAGTCTTTACAAAATTCCCCGCTCGATGACCAGAGAGATCGCTTGGGTGCGGTTGTTGACTCCCAGCTTCTCGTAGATGTTTTTCGTATGGGTTTTCACCGTATCTACCGTGATGCACATCTCCCGGGCGATTCGTTGGTTGGTGTATCCCTGCTTCATATAAGCCAGCACCTCCAGCTCCCGCCTGGTCAACTGCCTGGCTTGTCCAACTGTGGGTGACTGTGCTATGTCCGCGGCGTGTTCAGCCGGGAAATACGACAGCAGGCGCTCTGCGTAATGCAGAGCCTTTTGGTCCGCGAGCAGCCTGTACTTGTCCTTATTCAACGTCTGAAGCAACCGTGCCAGCCAGTCGCCCTCGTCGAGAAAGGTTCGCAGGTATCCGTGCGGCTCCCCAAGGCAGAGAGCCCGATTCAACGCGGTGACCGCCTTCCTTTCATCCCCCTGTTTTTGGTGCAGCAGGCTGATAAGCAAATTCAGTTCAATCATGCTGGCCAATCGCTCCGCCCGCTCCGCTTGCAGGAGCAGCCTGGTCAACAGGGCAAGTGCTTGATCCGTTTGATCCAGGGCGATCCATGCCCGGGCCAATGTGATGTATTCGAACTCCTGGAGTATCGCGAACGGCCGGATGGCATTCAAGCTGCTGCGCTTGATCCAGTCGTCCACCCGCTCCAGCCTGTTTTCCTCGATCCAGAGTCTCACCTTAAAAGCCTCTACCGCTTCCAGCCAGTAATCGGAGGCATCCAGGAGCTGTATTTGTTCTTCCAGCTCTTCCATCACCGCCCACATCTGAACCCGGTCGCGATGCGCACGTTTCCAGCGGGCATAGGTGAGGTAGATCGGCACGAGTATCCCGATATGCTCGGCTTTTTGTCCCAGCTCAATCCCCCGGTGGACAAAATACTCTACTTCGTGGTCGACATTTTTTTCGTAGTACAGCTCGCCCAGTACGGCAGAACCGTAACCGAGAATGGAAAGTCCGCTGTTTTTCCACAGAACCCGTAATTTCGTAAACACCTCTTCCACTTTCCCAAGCTCGCCTCCCATGCACATCGGACTGCGGAGCACGAGCGCTTCTCCGGCATTCAGCTCAATCCCCGATTGAAAAAATCGGCCGACCTTGTTTGGCTGCCGCTTGGTCGACTCGCGAAAACAAGCGAGGGCTCTGTCGACGTCCCTTTCCTGCATGGCCAAGTACCCCCGAATGACGAACAACTCCGCAATCGCTTCATTTGCCTCTTCCGCGGGAAGGTCGGCAGTGGTCAGATACTGTTCCTCCCGGGACAACTGTTCGAACGTCTGCTCCAGCTCGCCGGACAATACCAATGTCCAGAGGTATATCACTGCCATTTTCAGATGGTACTGAAGCCATCGTTCGGGAAAGCTGTGCAGCCAGCGCTTCAGCGTAGCCAGTTTCCCCTGTTTTAGCAAAGTCACCGATAACTTGTCGATTAACGCCGCAGCCTGGTCAAAATGGCCTCCCGACAGGGCGTGTTCGACAGCTTCCTCCCAAAAGAGATTCCGCTCATACCAGTGGCTGGCCGCCAGGTGCAATTGGTCAATCTGATCCGCGTACTTACGGCGCAGCTGGGTCTGCAGCATGTCTGAAAACAGGTGATGGTAGCGGTACCAGCGGCGTTCCTGGTCAAGTGCGACAATAAAAGAATTCGTTGCCTCCAAATAAGCCAGAATCTCTTCCGATTGCTGCCGCCGGGTGACACTGTCACATAATGAAGGAGTCATGCGTTCCAGAATGGATGTCCTCAGCAAGAAGTCCTGCATCTCGCCGGATAAGGCCATGAAGACTTCCTCCACTACGTAATCCCAGATGTAACGGTGATTGCCCGTAAATTCACGGACAAAACGGGGGAGGTTGTCCCGCCCCTGCATCGACAGGGCGACGAGCTGCATTCCGGCGATCCAGCCTTCTGTACGGTACTGCAAAATATCAAGATCTTCCCGGGAAATGTCGAACTTTTTCAATTGGTTGAAAAAGGAAAATGTTTCATCTAAGTTGAAATGAAGTTCACTTACGCCGATTTCTCTAACCAGCTCTCTCGCCCTCAGCCGATGCAGAGGAAAGCGTGGGACAACCCTTGTTGAGATGATCACGTGCATGGTTTCAGGCATATTTTCGATAAAATACAGCATGTTCTGGTGGATTTGTTCGTTTGTGATGAGGTGGTAATCGTCTAATACGAGTACGAATTCCCGTGAAATTCGGGATAGTTCATTGATCAATTTAGCTGGCAAAACCTCAGCTGAAGGCAGTGCTGCGGCGTGCAGGCTGCTTTGTACCCTTTTTCCGAGGTCCGCAGAAAGTTCTTCCAGCACCTTGCCGATGCAGCCCCAAAATCTGACCGGATCATTGTCGCTTTTGTCCAGAGAAATCCAACCTGCCGATTCGCTTCTCTGCTTAACCCATCCGCCGATCAAAGTCGTCTTGCCAAACCCTGCCGGAGCAAGCAGAAGCGTCAGCTTCGACCTGGTTTGTTCCTCCAGCAGTTCGTAGAGGCGAGGCCTCAGCAAATGCGTCGACAGGGACTGGGGATTTTGAAATTTTGTCACGGGCCAGGCCGGATCTAATGCAGGGTCACTCACAGCATGAGAGTTTGCCACTTTCTCGTTCACGAACCTTTCATACGATAGAATCATTTTTATGAAAGCTCTCCAGGTCTATTTTACCATAATCATCCGCAGGAATTGTCACAAAACATAGAATAAAGGAACTCAAAGCAATCAGGCTCATTGACGGCCAAAAGACGCGTCAATAAGCCTGCATTTCGAGGAGATGATTAGGGTTCGACCATGCGGAAGTGATTTTGAACTTCGTTGTCCTGCAGCAGCATTTGCTTGTACTCATCAAGAAAACGGCCAGATAAACGGGGGGCGTCTGCAGGCAGCTGGGCGGTGATGACATGTTCGCCGTTGTCGCCGAGCACCGTATAGCGAACTTGTTTTTTCTTCAGAATGTCCTCCTGTTTTTTCCAATCATCCATTGAAAACCACTTGAAGGACAGCAGCTCTGCCGGTTTTTCCGGAGACAGGCCAATATAAGAAAATCGAACCCCGGACTGCACCTTTTCCACTGTGTACTTATCCAGCCATTTGGCCGGAATGGTAAAATCAAATCCCACTTCATAGTCGGTGTAATCCTCCTGAACCAATTTGAGGCCGTCATTGCCATCCCACTGGTACCAAGAGTCAATCCACGGGACGTCCACCATAGGCAGTTCTTCCGAACCAACTGGTTGGCTCTGAATGCCGATTTCGACAATGCCGTCTCCATTTACGTCCTTCGAATTGAGTGGATAAGGTTTGAACGTCTTATCCCCTCCGTATTCTGTCTTGCCAAAAACATCTGTCAGCTTGCCGTCTTTCATGATCACCAGCGATGTGAAGGCCGAGTGCGCTCCTACACCCATGTCCACGAAGAGGCCTTTCACCGTCGGCGTGGCGCTGCCGATCAACGCCTGATCAAAGCCGTTTATCCCCCCGTCCATGTCCAGCTCGCTGATGGACTTCATCTTCCCATCACGGTACCCGTACAGTTTCAGTTTGGATTCCAGCTTGTCGTGGTCGTGCAGCAATACCGCTATCTCTGAGCGTCCCTCCCCGGTCAAGTCGCCGACTGCGATCTCTGAGTACTTTTGCCGCCAGATTTGCTTCAATTGTCCTCCTGTGAGCGAGTAGACGGAGATCTCGGAGTTAAGCCCGGCTCCTCCGCTCAATCCCACCAGCAGCTCCGGCATGTTGTCACCGGTAACATCCTGAAAGTCGGCGTAATCCAACTCCCGGCCCAACGCTTCCATATTGGCAATTCGCTTCCACTCGCCGGCTTCGTTTTTCAACACAAGAATCCCCAACTCGAACTCGCTCGACTCCTTTTTATAAAAGGCGACTGCTTCATCCTGGCCATCGCCGTCCAAGTCTTTCAGATTGACAGCGCTCATCTGCAGCGGCCGGGATGGCACTGCCAGCTTTGCTCCCTCCGGCAGGGCCTGCATGACGGCCTCCGTGACTGCCTGCTGGGTTTGCGCCAACCGCGGCGCTTTCACCAGGTTGTCGGGCAAAGCGCTCATCCCGCAACCCGTTGTCAGCAATCCTGCCGCCAGTAGTAAGGAAACCCATTTTCCCTTCATCGCTCTGCCTTCTTCCCCTTCCGATATGCATTTCACTTCCTCTATTGTAGCGGGAAATCAGGTGAAAGAAGTTACAAAACAGAAACAACTTCCCTGCCAACAGGTGTAAGATCAGTCAAGTTTAGGCAAGCTACGATGGAAGTATTTTTGAAGGAGGCGAAAGGAGCCGTGGACCAAGCAGAGAAACAGCCGGCCCGGAAAGATCAGCATGCCGACGAATATTTCTACTTTAGCCTGGCCGACGAAAGCCATGAAAAGCTGTTGGAAAAAGAACTGCGCGAGGCAAGGGAGAATCCGTTGGAGCCTTTGCAAGAGGTGACCGAAGTAGAGTACTGAAGCTATCTTTAGGCCATTTAGTCAATCGTGTATCCTGCGGGGTATGCGTTTTTTCATGTAAAAGGGCCAGATCAAAAAAAGGGCATCCAGCAGCTGGATGCAATAGAAGGAGTATGGAGAGCCATGGCGAGAACAATGAGTGTCAAAGCCATGAAGCTTATAGTTGAATCATACCGATAAGGGGATGTCCGTGATACAAGCTTGACAGATTTTATGACAGAGTTTTTCAAGCCAGTGGTTTCAAGGTAAAAAGGATGAGAATTCTCGGTAGATAATCTGCCAAACGAACATGAAAAAATCCGTTTCTCATGTACAAGGAAAAAAGATGGGATTATTAGCGAGAATCGTTTTTTTGCAAAAGCTGAAAGACGAATTGATTGAAAAAGCCAAACATCCTTCTACTACCTATTTTCAGATGATGGAAATTTATAAGCAAATGCGCCAAATCAATATAGAAATCCAAAATATCAAACGGACAGCATATGAACAGAAGAAGCAGTCGGTCTAGCCATGCTGCCGGGTCCGTCAGCGATCATCACCGAATCAAAGCCGGTTCTTCCTTTCTTATGGGGGAAAAATCGGCTTTTGTTTTATAGAATGAATGGGAATAAATGGTACTGTGACATACATTTGGCGAAAATCCTCCATAATATCTAAGGAGGTAGAAAACGGGTGAGGAGGATTTGGCATTGACTACGTCTACTGAGCGCAGACAGATGCGGCGCATCACGAGCAACATCTTCAAGGGTTCGGTTGGAAACCTGATCGAGTGGTACGACTGGTACGTCTATTCGGCTTTCGCCGTGTACTTCTCGGCAGAGTTTTTCCCCAAAGGAGATGTAACAAGCCAACTGCTGAACACCGCGGCTGTCTTCGCCGTCGGCTTCCTGATGCGTCCGATTGGAAGCCTGCTGCTGGGCAGCTACGCCGATCGTCACGGCCGCCGGGCCGCACTCACGCTCTCCATCACGGTCATGGCCGCCGGTTCCCTGGTAATCGCCTTTACGCCCGGCTATAGCAGCATCGGTGTGCTGGCTCCCATTATTCTGGTTCTTGCACGTCTGCTGCAAGGTCTGTCGCTGGGAGGAGAGTATGGAACCTCGGCCACGTACCTGTCCGAAATGGCCAGCAGCGGCCGCCGCGGCTTCTACTCCAGCTTCCAGTACGTCACACTTGTCGCCGGGCAGCTGGTGGCGTTGGGCGTCCAGATCATCCTCCAGCAAATCCTCAGCGAAGCCGATATGAAGTCCTGGGGCTGGCGCATCCCCTTTGTGATCGGCGCGTTGGGAGCGTTGGCTGTGCTGTGGCTGCGGCGGACCATGGATGAATCGGAACAGTTTCAAAAGATGGGCTCAAAAGACCGGAAAAGAGCCGGAACGATACGAGCTTTGATGAAGCACCCCCGCGCAGTGCTGACAGTCGTCGGGCTTACCCTCGGCGGAACTGTCGCCTTCTATACCTATACGACGTACCTGCAGAAGTTCATGGTAAATACGGAGGGACTCCCGAAGGAGGTCGTAAGTTGGGTGAACTTCATCGCGCTGCTCGTCTTCGTCGTACTTCAGCCGCTCGCCGGCATGCTCTCCGACCGGATCGGGCGGCGTCCGCTGCTGATGGGCTTTGGCATTCTCGGAACGCTGCTGACGGTGCCGCTGTTTCTGATCCTGGAGCGCACAAAAAGCCCTTTTGCCGCCTTTTTGCTGATGATGGCGGGGCTGATCATCGTCACCGGCTACACGTCGATCAATGCGATTGTAAAAGCCGAGCTCTTCCCTACCGAAATCCGCGCTTTAGGCGTAGGTTTTCCCTACGGAGTCACGGTCGCGGTGTTCGGTGGCACGGCTGAGTATATCGCATTATGGTGCAAAAGCAGCGGAATTGAGCCGCTCTTTTACTACTACGTAGCCGCCTGTATCGCCGTAAGCCTGATCGTCTACTGGCGAATGGGGGAGTCGTCCAAGATTTCCCACATCGAGTCGGAGCAGAACACGAGGCTGCAATAGCTGTCGACTGCCCGGCTCCCCATAAGAACTCTCAATTTCGTAAAAGCGGCAATATCTCATACTGAAAAATATTACACTTTTTTAACAGGCTTCTCTTCGTGTTCTTCAAAGTAACGAAGGAACTTTGCTGATGGAATCCATGGTTTCCCATTGGGTTGCCCCTTGCTCATGCAGCACCAGCGAATACTCTGCAAGCACTTTTGCCGTTTCTTTCGCGTGCACTTCCGTCAAAATGCGGTTTGTTAGACGTACATCTATGTCAGACTTTACGATAAAATCTTACTGCCGTTTACCGGCCGAAAACCGCAAAAAACCCATCCGTACGATGACGAGGGTTTTTGCGGTTTGCCGACATCTGTTCACTTCGTGACTTTTTTGTGATCCGCCAGCAGCTTGTTGATCTTCTCCGCCGTTTCGTCCAGGACTTTTTGCGCGTCGGCTCCCCCGTAAAGCTTCTCGATGGAATTCTCCACTTCGGCTCTTGCCTCGGGGAAGACGCCCATCAATGCCCCTTGGGTCGCGGTCGTCAGTTTTGTGCTCTGCAGCTGTTTGACCGCGGTCAGGTACTGGGGATATTTCGCGTAGGTATCCTGCAGGACCTTTTCGTTGTAAGCCGCTTTCGTAATCGGGAAGTAACCCGTATCGACCGCCCATTGTGCCTGGGTATCGGGCTGGGCGACGAATTTGAGGAAATCCCAGCCCGCCGCTTTCTGGTCGTCGGAGACGCTGTTCATCATCCAGATCGATCCGCCCCCGACGATGACTCCCTTCGGTTCCACGCCATCCGGAACCGGCAGAAATCCCGTGCCCACTTCAAACGGCGAGTCCTTAACATTGCTTGCTGTCGCTGCAGTCGAATCCAGATAGATCGCCACTTTTCCCGCTTTGAAAGCGGCGCGGATATCGTCCCATTTGCGTCCGTAGTTGCCGAGCACGCCTTCCTTGTTCATCTCGTCGAGCCACTGGTAGATCTTGAGCCCTTCCGGACCGTTCAGCAGCGTCTTGGACGGCTCGCCCTTCCGCCCGTTTCCTTCATCGAGGTAGTCAGCTCCCTGGTTGGCCATCAACTGCTCGATAAACCAGCCGTAGATGAGGATGGCGAAGCCCTTTTCGTCCTTGGCGTTGTCGGTCAGCTTTTTGGCCGCCTCTTGTATTTCGCTGAACGTACGGGGCGGCTTCTCCGGATCAAGCCCCGCAGCCTTGAACTTATCCTTATTGTAGAACAGGACGGCGTTTGACGTGTTGAACGGCATCGAGTACAGCTTTCCATCGATCCGGTAATACCCGGCGATATTTTCTTCCAGTTGGGAAAGGTCAAACTGCTCTTTGTCGATGAAATCCTGCACGGGTTGGATGTATCCGCTCTCGCTCATGAACTTGGTGCCTACCTCATACACCTGCATCAGTGTGGGCGCCTCCGGCGTTCCGCCCACCGTCTTCAGCTTGGTCAGCGCTTCTTCGTACGACCCTTGATACTCCGTCTGCACAAACACCTTCGTCTGCTTCGCATTGTAATTGTCGACGATCTTCTGCAGGGCTTTGCCCGCATCGCCGCCCATCGAATGCCAGAAGGTCACTTTTACCTTGCCGTCGTCTGTCTGCCCGGTCTGGCCGCCCCCGGCCGTTTCGGAATTGGTGCAGCCGGCGAGCACCAGCAGAAAGACCAGGCCAAGAAGCCAAATCCTCTTCATATTCTTCCTCACCTTTCAGGTTTGTTTTTATCTTGATCCCGAAGCCCCCCTTCAAGCGATGGAAGCCGGGCTCATTCACCCTTTTAATGCACCGGACATCAACCCTTTTTTCAGCTGTTTCAGCCCGACGAACAAGAAAATCAGCGTCGGCAGCAGGACGATCACGACCCCTGCCATGACCACCGGCCAATTGGTCGAATTCTCCTGGGACTGCATCATCTTCAACCCGATCTGCACGGTCCGCACGCTCTTGTTGGTGGTTGCCAATAGCGGCCACAAGTACATGTTCCAGGTCGTGAGAAAGCCGTACACTCCCAGCGCCGCCAGCATCGGCTTGGACAGCGGCAACACAAAGGAGAGCAGGAAACGCAGGTGGCCGCATCCTTCCAGCTCCGCGGCTTCGCGCAGTTCCTTGGGGATCGTCAGGAAGTGCTGCCGCAGCAGAAACGTGCCAAAGGCGAGCGCAAAGAACGGAACGGACAGCCCTTGGTAGGTATTGATCCAATTCAGGTGCAGGATGGTCAGGTAATTGGGGATCATAGTCGCTTCCCAGGGAATCATCATCGTCGAAATGAACAGGTAAAAAATGAATGTTCTTCCTTTAAACGGAATGTAGACAAAAGCATAGGCGGCCAGACTGCTGACGGCGATTTGACCGATCATCACCGTCGCCGAGACGATCAGGCTGTTCAGCAAAAACTTGAGCAGGGGGACACTTTGCAGGGCAGCTGCGTAGTTTTCCAGTAAAAATTGGCTGGGGATGAGCTTGCCGCCGTACATCTCCTCCGTACTCATCAGACTGGCAGAGACGGCGTAGAGGATCGGAAAGAAGAGGATCAGTGCCGACAGACCGAGCAGACAGTAGATCATCGCGTTTTTCACCATCACTGATAATGCACCCTCTTTTCCCCAACCTTGAACTGCACGTACGTCGCGATCAGGATGATCACGAACAGGATCATCGCCTGGGCGCTGGCCGTCCCGAATTTATAGTTGATAAACGCGTCCCGGTAGATCGAGTACACGATCAGATTGGTCGATTCCGCGGGGCCGCCTTTGGTCAGGATGTCGATTTGGCCGAAGGATTGAAACGAATGAATGACGGTGACGACGGTGACAAAAAACAGGGTGGGAGACAAGAGCGGCAGAGTGATCCGAAACAGGTTGACCCAGTACCCGGCTCCGTCGATTTTGGCGCTTTCGTACAGTTCTTCGGAGATATTTTGCAGCCCCCCGAGCAGCACGATGAAATTAAAGCCCACGCTCATCCAGACGGTGGACAGCGCGATCGACGTAAGCGCCCAGTCGGGGCTGGTGAGCCACTGAATCGGAGATGCGCCAAGCGTCTTCAAGATGTGGTTGAACAGCCCGATGCTCGGATGAAAGAGGAAGAGCCAGATCGTGGAGCCGGCAGCGACAGAGACACCGAGCGAGGAAGAAAAAATCACTCGAAAAAATTCCACTCCCCTCACCCGTTCGTTAGCCAGCACTGCCAAAAACAGCGCCAGCAGGATGCTGGTCGGCACTGTGTAGAGGACGAACAAAAAGGTGGACTTCATGCTAAGCTGGAAGCTGTCGGAAGCCAGCAACTGGGTGTAGTTTTCCACACCGACGAACTGGACGGGGACGCCGCGGGGGTCTGTGAGATACAAGCTGTAATAGATCGTTTTCAAAATGGGGTAAAAGACAAATACGATCATCAAAAACAGGGACGGGCCGACGAACATCATTCCGGTGCCAAAACTGCGCAGACTCCGTTTCAAGTCATCACCCCCTGCGATTGCTGCTGCGTTTTGTACCATCTTTATTCCTGGAAGACGATGGATATTCGGCAAAACGGACGAATCTGCCAGGCATACCACCCATACAAAAATGGCCCGGGAACGTTCGACAAGGAACATTCCTCGGGCCATCCGAAACCATTTTCTCTCCTACTCATCCTCCGCGATCTCAAACGAATCGACGATCCCGACGATGACGGCGTCGACCGGGACGTTCTTCTCTTGAAACAGACTGCGGGCCACAGAACCGCGGGAGACAATCACCCGCTCGCCAACGCCGGCGCCGATCCGATCGGCGGCGATGACGGTCTGTCCCCCTTCTGTCTCCTGCCAATCGATCGGCTGGACGATCAGGAGTTTCAAGTTTTCCATGCCTGTTTCTTTTTGGGTCGACCAGACACTGCCGATGACCTTGCCTAAAAACATCCTGTTCACCCTTTACCGATGTAGTGGACGGAAATGCCTCTCTCTTTTAAGACGTCATAAGCCAAAGGGGAAACGATGCAGCCCGGCTGCAAGACGATCGTCTTGCCGACATCCCCGGCGCGGGCTTTTACCCAGTCCGCTGTCAGCAATTTGCCTGGAAACAGCGAAGTCTGGCCGCTCTGCTGCTCCGCCGGGAGGAGCTTTTGGATCACAAGGTCAGCCAGGTCTTTTTGCGGAGCAAAGTGGATCCCCAGTTCCTTCATCTCATTGCGATGCCGCTCAAACAGTCTTTGGTAGGGAACCGGAAGGGTTAACGTCTGCAGGCAGCGACGGTCGGATCGATTCAATCCGGGAACGTCTTCGCCTACGATGACGGGTTTCCCCAGGACCAATGCAGAAAAGATCACTTCCGCCTTAATCAAGCCCTTCATCCCGGCCGCTACTCTGGCGGCGTTGTCCAGATCGATCTCCGGAATGACGACGGCATCGTATTCCTTGGGCACCTCCAACGGGGCAGGCGCATACTCGTCCGTCGCGATGATCTTCCCCGCCCCGCCGCATTCGATCCGGTGCATGCCCAGCCACGACGAAGTTTCCCCATCCAAAAACAGGATGTCATGACAGATTCCGTGATTTTTCAGCTTGATGAACTGATCGGTGAAGGCTTCCTGAGCAGTACTGTCACAAAAGATGAACAGCACTTTTGGTCTGGCTGCCTCTTCCCCTTTCATCGCCTGCAGGATTTCCCGGGTGATCGACTCGACGATTTCTCTGACGTCCATGCTCCTCACCTCCGGAGTCCGGACAGGAGCTTGCCGTTCTTGCCGGTCACCCAGACTTTGTCGCCTGTTTTCAAGTTAGCCGCATTCGCCTCATCCAGATCGATGTGAAAGTCCAAAACGAAGTTCGGGCTGACGCGAACGGCCACCTCCGGAAAGATGATCGGACGCTCGCCTGTCGTCTGCAGGATCAAGCTGTCCCCATTCTCAACACCAAAGGCCGCGGCTTCATCCGGAGACATGTGAACGTGGCATTTGGCTACAATGACTCCTTGCTGCAGCACGACGCAACCCTTCGGGCCGATCAAGGTAATTCCCGGCGTCCCATCGATCAACCCCGACAGCCGGACGGGCGGGTGAACACCTAAGCGAAACCCGTCTGTCCGGGATATTTCTACCTGGCTTGCCCCCCTGGCCGGACCAAGGATGCGCACGCCGTGAATCAACCCTTGGGGACCGAGCAGCGTCACCTGCTCTTGTGCGGCAAACTGGCCTGGCTGCGACAAATTGCGCAGGGGAGTAAGCTCATAGCCGGTTCCGAAGAGCACCTCCACATCCTCGGGGGACAGGTGAACATGCCGGTTCGACACCCCTACGGGAACGACCAGCTCCGCCGCAGATGAATCCGATTCTTCATTTGATTCCGTCACTTTTAAAGGTTTCAATTGGATCCCCCTCCCCTTTAAAAAGTCAATGGCCGCCGGGGTAATCTTATCGTCCTCATGAATGGGATAGGGATTGGGAATCCCCCCTCTGAGCATGGCCCTTAGTGTTGTCTCTGTAATCAAGGCCATATGCTACGCGCTTACCCTTCCAATTTGGGAAGGATCAATTCGATATCGGAATGAGGACGCGGTATGACGTGTACCGAGACGAGTTCCCCCACCTTTTCCGCAGCAGCGGCGCCCGCGTCAGTAGACGCCTTGACCGCGCCGACATCACCGCGGACCATTACGGTAACCAGTCCGCCGCCGACGTGCACCTTGCCGATCAGCTTCACGTTTGCCGCTTTGACCATGGCGTCTGCCGCCTCTACCGCCCCGACCAATCCTTTCGTTTCCACCATTCCCAATGCTCCCATTTCGCCTGCCATATGATGTGCCTCCTTCAATCAATTTTGTTCACAGGGTACCCTGTTACAGCTTCATTTCCGCCAATACGCTTTTGATGATCTCCATGACTTCTTCCCTGCTGACGGTCATCTGGCCTGCTGCCGAATTCGGCTGGGCTTTTGCCTCAGGGACCACCTCCTTCTGTTTCATCTCGCGAATGCCAAAGGCTACCCGTTTTACATTAAACAGATGCTCAGGGCCGATGTTGTCCGAGGTAATGTTGTTTCCGAAGGAGCCGCAGCCGAGCGTCATCGAAGGCTGAATCCCCGTCGTCGCGCCGATCGCGCCAAATGTCGTTCCCGAATTGACGATGATCCGCGAAGCCGGCTTGTCGATGCAGAACGCCTCCACCACCTGCAGATCCTGACAGTGGATCCCGATGGTGTGCCCCAATCCCCCCAGCTCCAGCAGTCTGTGGCAGATGTCGCTTGCCTCTTGCCAGTCACCCGCCGTGTACAGTGCGAGGATCGGCGACAGTTTTTCGATGGAAAAGGGATAGGCTTTGCCGATGCCCGTCTCCTCGGCGATCAGCAGCCTCGCATCATCGGGTACGAGAATGCCGGCCATCTCCGCGATCGCCTGCGGGGATTTGCCGACGATCTGCGCGTTCAGTCCTCCACCCGCCATGATCACCGCAGCGGTTTGTTTTTTTTCGTGGTCGTCGAGGAAGTAGGCCCCCTGCTGCTTTAACTCGGCGATGACCTTTCGCTTGATGGATTGATCGACGACGATCGCCTGCTCGGATGAACAGATGGTCCCGTTGTCAAACGTCTTGCTCGCGACGATGTGCCCCACCGCCGTTGGCACGTCGGCGCTTTCGTGCAGGTAGACCGGAACGTTCCCCGGGCCGACGCCGAATGCCGGTTTGCCCGAGCTGTAGGCCGCCTTGACCATCGCCGTACCGCCTGTCGCCAGGATTACATCGGTCATTTTATGCGTCATCAGCTCCTGCACTGCGGCCATCGTCGGCTGCGCGATACAGGAGATCAGACCAGCCGGCCCACCCGCCCGCTCTGCCGCCTCCTGCATCAGCCGGGCCGTTTCTAGAGTGCACTTCGCTGCCGCCGGATGGGGACTGAAGACGATCGCATTCCCCGCCTTCACGGCGATCAGCGCTTTAAAAATCGTCGTGGAGGTCGGGTTGGTCGAGGGAACGATACCGGCGACAATCCCTACCGGTTGGGCCACTTCCCACACCCGGTTGGCTTCGTCCCGCGAAATGATTCCGACCGTCTTCCGCGCTTTGATCGCCTGGTAGATATCGTTTGCCGCGAACAGATTTTTCGTCAGTTTGTCGGCGACTTTGCCGAAGCCGGTCTCTTCTACAGCCATGACTGCCAACCGCTTTGCTTCCTCTCTGGCGGCGTTGGCCATGCTTTGCACGATTTGGTCGATCTGGCTCTGCGTCATTTGCTGCAGAACCTTTTGCGCCGTCTTTGCCAACGCGAGGCAGTCCCTCACCTCCTGGACGGAGGCCAAATCAGTATCGATCATCACGATTGATCGTCACCTCTCTCCTGCTCTTCTTCGGGCTGATGTTTGTCCGGTTCCTTTTTCCCGCCTGGAGCTTTTTCCACTTTTGTCTGTTTGGCCGCCTGCTTTTTCTCCTTCTTTACGATTCCCTGGATCATCTGCGGAACGCTGCCGTCCGGCCGGGCGATTACATGTGAACTGCGCAATTGCCCGACTCTTCTCGCTTCCGCTTCGCCTGCCGCCACCGCTGCTTGGACAGAGGCGACATCGCCGATGATGTAGATCGTCACAATCCCTGCGTCAGCCCCCTGATATGTGACAATTCTGACATCGGCAGCTTTGGCTGCCGCATCGGCTGCAGCGACAAGTGCGGGAAATCCCCAGGTCTCGATCATTCCCAACGCATCGCCATGGTTCACTACCTAGCTCCCCCTCTCAGCGTTTTAGCGGCTGCCGGGCAATGCCTCTGACGGCCTCGGCAAAAGCTTGCGCGGCCGCCGTACAGGCCGATTGGCTGCCGGTCAGAAGGCCGCCGCCAAAATTCGTCTCCGTCGGCGGACCGTAAAACTGCCGGATGGTCACATCGGCTGCTTTCAGTGCAGCATCCAAGCCGTAGACAGCCTCCAGCGGGGGTGCGATCAGGTAAGCCAAGGGTTCTCCCTCGGGAATCCCGGCCAGCTGGGAAAGGTAAGAACCGGTGCGCGAAACGACATGGGCGTAGTACGCATGGGTACCTTCATCGTCCAGCGCGTAAAAACAGGCTCCCCGCTCCATCAAGTCAATCGCGGCATCCATCCCGCTGATCACTTCAGACGGGGTCGCACCCCCAATGATCCCGATAAATTCTCCCGACAACGGCCCCGAGGCGTGGGCCGCTCCAGCGTAAAACGACTTGGCGTACACCACTTCCACCGCCGCTTTCTTGGTCGCTTCATCCAGTGCCGTATACCCGACGTCGTCAATCGTGGAAGTCAAAAGTCCCAGACTGCGGATATGCCGAGGCAGATTCAGCTTTTCTGCCAGCCCGGCATCCACATTGGGAATCATTCGCGTCGCCAGCGGAACTGCCCGTATCGGTCTTTCTGTCACCTATACCACCTCTTTTCAAGGCACTCTATGACATCTATTTTACTTTATATTCATATGATTGTGAATTATCTAAAATTATAAGCTGAAAAAAGAGAATCCTAGAAAGTGCGGCCCGGCTCCGCCAGTTCCGTCGGCGAAGCCTTGGGCCCGATCAAAACGCAGGGGATCGAACAGGTGATCATGCTCAATCCGCTACGATCCAGTTGATGTCTTTTGCCTCCAGTTCGGCCGTCCACTCCCTCGGCGGCGCTTCGTCGCTGATGATCATGTCAATGTCTTTCATATCGGCAATCTTGTACGGAGTATGAATGCCGATTTTCGACTGATCGGCCATGACGATGCTGACGTTGGCATTTTCGATGTACTTCTGGACGAGCAGCGACCGCTCCAGGTTGTAGCTGGTGATCCCTTTGCGCATCAGGATGCCGTCTGCCGCGATGAATGCCTTATCCATGTAAAAGCCCGACACCATCTTTTCCGCCAGAGAACCTGCGACGCGAAAATACTTGGACTGTACCTTGCCTCCGACGAAGTAAATCTCTCCGGAGAAGAGTCCCTTGTTCTGGTACTCCATCAGCAGGGACAAGACCGGCACCGAACAGGTAATGACGGTCAGATTGATCTTGTTGACCAGGTATTCGATCATGTGCAGGGTTGTCGTCCCGTCGTCGATGACGATGACATCATTATCCTGAACCAGGTTGGCCGCGGCTCTGCCGATTCGTTTCTTCTCTTCCGCGCGGGTGATCTCCCGTTTTAAATGAGTAGGCTCTTCCCGGTCATAAGTGATCTTGATGGCTCCGCCGTACACCCTTTTCAATTTTTGTTCATTTTCCAACTCTTCCAGGTACCTTCTGATCGTTTCGGCAGAGACTTGCAGCCGCTGGGTAAGTTCATTCGTCCTCACTTTGCCGGCGAGGTTCAGCATATCCAGGATGATTTCTTTCCGCTCTTCTCCAACCAATGACATGGCATACCCCTCCTGCGGCAAGCGCTCTGATTCTCCCGGTTATTCAAGGCATGTGATCTCTTCGTGAACGAAAATGCCCCGTTTTCTAAGCTCCGCAAAGATATCCGACGGATCGAAAGCCTCTTCGGGATTGATCACCCCTGTCGCCTTAACCGCTCCGTCGGCAATGAGCTGCGCGGCGATCGCAAACGGGATTCCCACGTTGCGCGTATACGCCCTGAGTCCGGCCCAGCCTGGGGCAGAACCGTCCGAAGCCGGATGGGTATGCGTCAAGGTATGCTGCACCTTACGGCCGTCCCGCTCTCCCGTCACTTCTACATGCAGTGAATAGCCGTACAACTCTGTCTCCTTGCCCTCTTTTGAATTATAAAGATACTGGGCAATGCAATCAAGAATCCCGACTTCCTGCCCGCCAACCTGAATTTTGTCGTTGCGCATAAAGCCGTAATCGTACAGCGCCTTCACTAGCTGCATGTTGGCCGGCGGCCAGGTCCCGCGCGTTTCGATCAGCTTCACGCCCTTGCCGGCGAGCGCCTTCGCCAGCGTCACGGTCTCGGCATGGGGAATGATGTACTGGACCGTCTTTCCATACGGCTCGGGAAGCTGGATTTCGCGCGGTCTGGCAAACGGCGGCACCTGAACGAACTGGCCGTTTTCGTAGACGACTCGGCCCGGGAGCTCGGGATCGTACTCATAGGTCGTCGTCTCGGCAATCGACTTGGAAAAGGCGATCGGCCGGTACGAACCGTGGCTCACCCTCACCGTGTCGACCGTGTCCAGTTGATTGGCGGCATGCATCGCCATCATCTGGGTCACCCCGGGCGTCATGCCAAACCCCGGCAGACATGTTTTGCCGTTTCTTTGAAACACTTCGTCTGCCGCCCGTTCCTCGCCAAAGCCGTTCAGGTTGACCCCGTGGCAGCCAGCTTCGGCGATGCATGCCGTAGAAAGCCCGTTTAGCGTGATCGTTGTACCGTCCATGACGATATCGTAGCCCCGCATCTGGTTGACCGTAGCTTCATGATCCCTCACGTTCACCTTCACGAAATCCACCCGCGGATCATTCAGCCATTGGACAACCTTCATCCCTTCTTCTTCATTAAAATCCCCGATGGTGATCCGTTCAAATCGGGAGTGCTGCACCAGGTCGAGGACCGCTTCCCGGCAGATGTTGCCGGCACCGCCCAAACAGAATACCTTCATCTCTCCGCTACCTCCCCGAATGATCCGTATAGTGGCAAGAAAACCTTATATAACCCACTCTTCAACCATTTTTTTCATTGTTTTTTGTTGTGATTCGGAGCAAAAAAATAGTTACCAGAAGATGTTTCGTTCAATTGCCTGGACCAGCCGGACCATGTCTGCGGGATAGATATCGCCGATATTTCCCACTCGGAAGGTATCAGCGGCCGATATTTTTCCCGGGTAGATGACAAATCCCTCCCGTTTCAGCCGGTCGTAGAATTCGCCAAAAGTAAATGTCGGGCTGTCGGGATAGTAGAAAGAAGTGATGATCGGCGATTGATATTCACGTGGCAGGAGAGCTGTAAAGCCGATTGGTTCCATCCCGTGGACCAATGTCCGCTGGTTTTCCCTATAGCGCTGCGAGCGCTTTTCCACTCCGCCTTCCGCTTCCAGTTCCAGCAAAGCTTGATAAAACGCGCGGACGACATGGGTAGGCGAGGTGTAGCGCCACTTGCCGTTATGCTGTTCCATCGTCGCCCATTGGTCGTACAGGTCGAGCGAGAGCGAGCGGGCGCGGCCTTTGCACTTTTGCAGTTCGTCTTCCTTCGCCAGGACAAAACCAAATCCGGGGACACCTTGGATGCACTTGTTGGCGCTGCTGATCAAAAAGTCGATTTGCAGGGCCGCCAGGTCGAGCTTCACTCCGCCAAAGCTGCTCATCGCATCGACGATAAAGATTTTGCCATACTCTTTCGCCACTTTGCCCACTTCCTCGATGGGGTTGAGCATTCCCGTCGTCGTCTCGCAGTGAACCACGACAACATGGGTGATCGCCGGATCGTCTTTGAGCAGTCGTTCCAACGGTTCAGCTTGTGCCTGCTCTACTTCGCCAAAATCGATCACTTTGGCGTCGATCTGCAGCACCCGAGCCATCTGCACGATCCTGTTGCCATAGGCCCCATTGGTGAGCACTACCAGCTTGCCGTCAGGCGGTACAACCGTCCCGATCACAGATTCGACCGAAAAGCTGCCGCTTCCCTGCATCAAAACGGAAGTATAGCCGGCTGTTTGTTCACCGGATAGTCCGACGAGCCGCCTGCGAATGTCCTGCACCAATCCGTTGTAGTCGTCATCCCACGTGCACCAATCCCGCAGCATCGCCGCCTTGACGCCCTTGGTAGTGCTGAGCGGCCCCGGGGTCAAGAGCAGGTACGGATTGTCGGGAAGAAGGCTTGGATCTACCGGTCTTTCTCCTTGCAAACGAGTCGCTTCCACAAGTCATCTCTCCTTTTGGGTTAGTCGAAGATTAATCTTCGGAATCAACTGGTCCAGCTCGCCGATCGTCCCGATCACGTAATCGGCTCCGGCGGCTTTAAAGCGTCTGGCCACGGCATCCATTTTGTCGGCCAGGACATCCGGGTCGCATTCTTTCACCTCGCGTTCGCTCATACCCAGCTCGCTGCCGCCCTTGATCACCCCAACGGTCCAGACTCCGGCGTTGACGCCCTCCTTGATATCGCTCAGCGTATCGCCCACCTTGATGATGTGTTTCATCGGGTAAACGCCCAGCGCCATGGCATTCTGGTAGATCATCCACGGATACGGACGCCCCGCCGGGACATCGTCAGGGGGCACCAGCAGGTCTGGTGCGTACCCCTGTTTTTTCGCTTCGGCGGTCACGATCGACATCATCTTGGCCGTGTACCCTGTAGTCGAGCCGACCTTCAGCCCGGCCTGCCGGAGCCGCTCCACCAGTTCGATCGCCCCCGGGATCGGCGTACAGTAGTTGCGCAAAATAGAAAACAGCATCGGCTCGAAATCGGCGTACAGGGCGTCGATGTCCTTTTCCGTCGGCAGCCTGCCGTACTTCTCCTGCCAGAGGCTGGCGATGCGCTCCATACTGCACATCGCCTTGATGTGGTCCCGCTTCTGCATTCCCATCGGCTCCCGCGCTTCCTCATGGGTTACCGCAATTCCCCGCTTTTTGAACACCTCGATAAACACGTCCAGCGGGGCAAAACATCCGTAGTCGACTGCTGTTCCGGCCCAATCCATAATCACAGCTTGAATCATGTTCTCGCTAATTCCCTCCTATCTTTTTTGCCATGCTTCCGTCCGCCGCCTGAGTCCCTTGGTCGTCAGCTCATAGACGATGCGAATGATGATGTTGGTCAAGACGATCAGCACGGACATGGCAGCCGCGGGCGCAACATCCCCGGCGTCATCCATGTTGACGATGGTTACCGATGCCAGCTTGAAATCGGCCGAGTACAAAAAGACGACAGCCGAGATCGTCACCATCGAATTGATGAAGAAGTAGACGGCGTTTTCCAGGATGGCCGGCAGCGACATAGGCACTGTCACCCGGAAAAACGTCTTGTAAAACGGCACACCCATCGATTCCGAAGCAAGATCAAACTCCTTGTCCAGCTTTTTCAGCGCCGAGGTGGACGAAATAAACGGCACCGAGTAGAAGTGAACCACATTGGCCAGGACGATGATGGCAACTGTGCCGTACATCCAGTTGAGCGGGTTGTCAGGGTTGTTGAAGAAGAAGATAAACGCCAGACCGATTACCAGCCCCGGCAGGGCAAGCGGCAAAATGGACAGGAAGTACCCGATTTGGCGCAGCCCTTTCATAAACCGCGTTTTTTCGATTAAGTACGCATTGACGAAGGTGATGATCGTTCCGATGACTGCAGAGTAAAAGGAGACCAGCAAACTGTTCCAGAATGGCTGCATTCCCTCTCCGGCCACTTTGGAAAAATCAAAATGCGTCAGAGAAAGCGTCAAATCGTACGGCCATACCTTCACCAGAGCGGCAAATAAAACTGTCAGCAGCAGGACGAAAATCAACACCGTGATCAGCAGGCAGTAAGCGAGGTACAGCGAGTCCCGCCACCCTTGCCGGACGATCTTGTAGGGCGTCGACTTGGCAGTAATCGAAGCGCTCTGCTTTCGCTCGACGATCCGATCGACGATGAACGCGAGAATCGCGGGGATGATCAGGATCAAGCCGACCGTCGCTCCCATCGTCATGTTCTGCTGGCCGATGACGTGTTTGTATACATCGGTGGCGAGCACGTTGTACTGGCCGCCCACCACTTTCGGCGCGCCGAAGTCCGTAAAGCTCAGGGTAAAGCAGACGAAGAGGGCGCTCACCAGACCGTACTTGATATTGGGCAGCGTGACGGTGAAAAACTTCCTCGCTTTGCCCGCCCCGAGCGTATCCGCCGCCTCGTACAGATTGTAATCGGCAAAGGCAAGCGACACCGACAACACCAGGAACGCCTGCGGAAAGGTGTAGATCACTTCGGAGATGATTATTCCCACCGGTCCGTACAGGTGGATGTCAAATCCGGCCAAACTCCCGAAGAATCCGGTGGTCACCAACCCCTGATTGCCAAACAGGTACTGCAGGGCGATAGCATGCATCATCGTCGGAGCGAACAGCGGCAGCATCGCCGCGTAGCGGAAAAAAGCTTTGCCAGGGATGGCCGTCCGGGTCAAGGCATAGGCGTACAGGAAAGCCAGCGTGACCGAAATGGCCGTCGTCACCGCCGAGACGAACATCGTATTGGTAAAGGACTGAAAGAGGGCTGGAGTCGTGAAGTACTTCGCAAGGTTAGCCAGCCCGACGTAGTTTCCTTCATTGTCCAGGAAGACTTTTTCATAGAGAACGACAAGCGGGAGCAGCACGCTCACAAACAGCACGACGACCATGACGCCGATCAGGATTCGCTGGATCCACTGGTCCCTGCCCGCCTGCTGGCGGACTGCGGTTCTTGTCGAAATCATAAGCATCACTCCCCGCTCACTTTGAGGTCCGCTGCCTGGTCAAAGGTGATCAACCTCTCCAACGGCAGTTCGAGCGACAGCACCTTGTGCTTCTGCAGCTTCAACCGGTGCACCTGGTGAACTGGCATGTCAATCATGATGTACTGGCCCGGCGGCTCGGTCTTTTCCGTGGAGAGCTGCAGCAAAAGGCGGTAGAAAGAGCCGCGGAATTCCATATCTTCCACTACTGCCTTCATTCCGACATCGGAATCGTACTCCAACACGTGGACGTTCTCCGGGCGGATCGCCAAAAGTCCTTTTCGCTCGGGCGTGAACCCGGCAAAGTGAGCTGGTTCAAAAAAGTTGATCGAACCGATAAAATCGGCGACAAACGGACTGTTAGGCCTCTCATACACCTCCTCCGGCCCGCCGATTTGCACCACCTCGGCGTTGTTCATGACGACAATCTTGTCGGCCATGGTCAGCGCTTCATCCTGGTCATGCGTCACCATGATCGTCGTGATCCCGATTTTTTCGTGCAGACTGCGAATCTCCCGCCGCAGTTTCAAGCGAACCTTCGCGTCCAAGGCCGACAAGGGCTCATCGAGCAGCAGGAAATCGGGCGACAGAGCGATCGCCCTGGCTAGAGCGATTCGCTGCTGCTGCCCCCCGGACAGCTGTGCCGGATACTTCTCTTTGATATGTTCCAGGTCGATCAGCGCCAGTACTTCTCCCACTTTTTCTTCTATCTCTTTTTTGGAAAGCTTCCTTGATTTCAATCCGTAAGCAATATTTTGAGCCGCGGTAAGATTGGGAAACAGCGCATAGGACTGAAACATCATGCCGAAGTTTCTCTTGGCCGGAGGCAAACCGGTGATATCCTTCCCATTGACGAGAATTCGTCCCGTTTTTGGCCGCTCCAGCCCGGCAATGATTCGCAGCAGCGTCGTCTTTCCGCATCCGCTTGGCCCGAGCAAGCAGACAAACTCATTTTTTTGGATGTCGATATCAATCTGGTTCAGCGCCGTAAACTTGCCAAATGACTTGCTGATTCCCTGTATTGAGAGGTAGGCCTGATCCATAAACTCCTCCTTTCTCCAACCTGCTTTGATCGGCGTGGTCAGCTCTTCGGTTCGCTCTTGGTGCTAAAGCGCTTATCCCACTCGGCCAACCATTGTTCGCGCTCCTTGGCTGCTTTGTTCAGATCGTTTTTGATTAACTGTTTCAGCGGTTCTTTCGGGTATTCCTCCGGGTATGGTTCGCTGACGGAAGACACGGTGATAATCGCGAAGTTCTTGTTGTACTCCTTCATCGCATCGTCAGAAATCGCCCAGTCCAGGAATACTTTTGCTTCTGGCTTGATCTCTTTTTTCTTGACCAGCGCGTTGGCTTCCGGGTCCCAGCCCGAGCCTTCCTTCGGGAAGACGACTTCAAGCGGAGCCCCTTTTTTCTTTTCGGTGACGCCGCGGTAACCAAACGTGATCCCGATCGGGTACTCGCCGGCTGCCGCCATCTTGGCCGGTTTGGAACCGGAGTGGGTGTACAACCCGATGTTCTCATGCAGTTTGCTCATGTAATCCCAGGCACCTTGTTCGCCAAACAGCTGGAAAAAGGCGTTGATCGTCAAAAATCCGGTTCCCGAAGAGGAAGGATTGGGCATGACGATCAATCCTTTGTACTCCGGCTTGATCAGATCTTCATACGACTGCGGAACCGGCAGATTACGCTTCTGAAGTTCGACTGTATTGACGACAAAGGCGGTCTCGTACACATCGATTCCCACCCAATGGGCCGGACTTTGGGAGTCCCGAAACTCGGGGCTGACGCGTTCGATTCCTTTCGGATCATACGGCTCCAGCATCCCCAGGTGGTCTGCCACCAGCAGACTGGAGGCGGATGTTCCCCAAACCAGGTCTGCCTGCGGATTATCTTTTTCCGCCAAGAGCTTTGCGGTGATCACACCTGTGGAGTCTCTGACCAGGTTGACCTTGATATCCGGGTAAGACTTTTTGAAGGAGTCGAGATACGCTTTCAACTGATCGTCTTCCAATGCCGTATAGACCGTTAATTCATTCGATTTTCCACCACTCGACCCGGCGGCATCCTTGGATCCGCCGCAAGCAGTCAGAACGACGAGTGATAAGAGCAAAATCGGGATAAAGGCAACATGAAACCACTTTCTCATACAGGCAATCCCCCTCTTCCATATCATGTATCTGCAGCTTTACCGCTCATGATTTGTCTCAGGCAGCCCTCCCTCTCTTGGCGTCTCACTTTAACAAAAATACTAATGACCGACTGTTAAACAGATGTTAACTCATTATGAATTCCACATGTTTTTTATGTTTTTCTGTTTTTTTCATTGATTTTTAGTGGGTTGGGACTATTATATAATTAATTGAGTAAAGATTGCAAATATTTTTAATTAAATAACTTCTTGCTTATTCATCATATTTCACATCTTCGGCGCATTGAAATACCCTGATGTCAATAGGAGGGAATACGACTGTGACAGAATTCTGGAATCTGGAGATGTATATCAGGATATTGGTCAGTGCCCTGCTGGGGCTGTTTATCGGTTGGGACCGCTCCTTTCGCAATAAACCGGCCGGCCTGAAAACGTACACGTACGTTTCGGTCGCTTGCACGTTGATCACCTTGGTTTCCATCTATACGGCAAAAATGCTGGCTGCTCCCGATAGCGGAACGATGATGGATCCCATGCGCCTCGCTGCCCAAATCGTCACCGGGCTGGGCTTTTTGGGAGCAGGCGTCATCATCAAGGACGGCTTGCAGGTGAAAGGGTTGACATCGGCTGCGATGATCTTTTTTGCCGGAGGGGTAGGGATCGGCATCGGTGCGGGATTTTACGGAGTCGTCGTCTTCTCTGTCATTCTGACCTTTACATTGGCGAGGATCAGTTCCTATTTTGAGCAGCAAAGCCTGAAAAATGCCCGCAGCAAGCGAACCAAAAAGGCGGGAAAAGAAGCGGAAGGCAGTCAGGCGGAGCCCTCAAAACAAGATTATGCGGGCTAAAAAAAACGAGACTGTCTTTGAAGACAGCCTCGTCCGCTCACATGCCGAGTATGTTGGGCAGCCAAAGGGCCACGGAAGGAATGTAGGTGACAATAAATAAAGCGACGAGTGAAGCCAGGATAAACGGTATCACGCCGAGGGAGATTTCCTTCAGGCTGATTTTGGCCAGGCCGCAGGCGGCGTACAAGTCAAGTCCCACAGGAGGCGTCACCAACCCGATCGCCAGATTCATTGTCATCACGACGCCGAAATGAACCGGATCGATCTGGAGCGCGGCCAGAATCGGCAGGAAAATCGGCAGGAAAATGTAGTAGGCGGAGATCGCGTCGACGAACATCCCCGCGAGCAGCAAGATGACATTGATCATAAACAGCATGGCGTACTTGCTCTGTACCAGGCCAAGCAGGCTGTCGGCAACGTCTTCAGCGATCCCTTCCACGGTGATCAGCCAGGCGAACACCGAAGCGGAAGCCACGATCAGCATGATCATCGCGGTAGTTTTTCCGGATTGGAGCAGGATGCCGCTCAACTCCTTCCACTTGATCGTTCTGTAGATGAAGAGCCCGACGAACAAGCTGTAAAAAACGGCGACAACGGCTGATTCCGTGGGGGTGAACACCCCGCTGTAAATACCGCCGAGGATGACCACCGGAGCGGCCAAGCCCCAGAGGGCCTCCCGAAAAGCCTTGCCGATTTCCCTGCCAGTCGCTTTCGGCATCTTGGGAATCTTGTCCCGCTTCGCGATGAAGTAGCTGGTGACCGCGAGCGTGAGGCCCACCAAGAGACCGGGGATAATCCCGGCGATAAACAGCTTGCCGATGGAAACCTCCGCCACCACGCCGTACACGACGAAGGCAATGCTCGGCGGGATGATGATCCCGATGCCCCCGGCAGTCGCCAAGAGGCCGGCCGCCATGTCTTTGCGGTAGCCAGAGTTGGCCATCGCCGGGATCAGGATCGAACCTACCGCCGCCATCGTCGCCGGTCCGGAACCGGATATCGCCGCAAAAAAACAGGCGGAGACGACGGAGACGATCGCCAGTCCGCCGGTGTAATGGCCAGTCAGCGTCTTTGCCAGGTTAATCAGCCGTCCCGAGATGCCGGCGCGTTCCATGATAATCCCGGCCAAAAAGAAAAACGGGATGGCCAGCAAAGTAAATTTTGCCGTCGAGGAGTAAAACAGCGACGGAATCGACTGCATCGGCAAATCGAAGATCAGCATCGTGCTTACGGCCGACAAGCCGAGTGCAATCGCGATCGGCATGTTCAGGAAGAGCAGGAGAAAAAAAGAGCCGAATAACCATACCTCTGTGCTCACTTCTCATCCCCCCCAAGCCGTCTGTATTCCTTCCAGAAGCCTTCCGTAAAGCGAAACAGGCAGATCAACGCCCCCAGCGGGATCGACGAGCCCATGATCCATTCCGGTATGCCCAAGGCAGAGGTTTTGGCCCCGTATTCGACCTGCTGCATGACCATCTCTACTCCGTACCACAACAGGATGGCAAAGAACAGCAGCGTGAGCAGGGCGACCAGGCTCAGGATGGTTTTTTTCAACGGAACCGGGACCAGGTCAGTCAGCAGTGAAAAGCCGAGGTGGCCGTTTTCCCGTGCCAGCAGCGAGGCTCCGATAAAAATGGCATAGACGAATAAATTCGTTGTCAATTCTTCCGTAAACGAGAGCGAAGCGTGCAAAAAGTAACGCGATATGACGTTGGCGAAGGCGATGACTGCCATCGCCGACAACGCGATGACCAGGACGATTTCTTCCAATCTGTTCAGCCACTTCACGGGTGTTCACCTCCTGAACAAAGCTGCCCCAGCAAAAGCCGGGGCCGCCAAATTAGTTTGCGCCGCGGAAAGCGTCAATCAAGTCTTTGCCGATGGTGTCGGTGTACTGATCATAGATCGGCGCAACCTTGTCCTGAAAAGCCTTTACCTGTTCCGGCGTCAGCGTGGTCACCGTTACGCCTTTGGCTTCCAGTTCCTTTACCATCTGGGCGTTTTCTTCGCGGTTGATCTTGCGCTGGTATTCCATCGCCTCGACAGCGGCTTCTCTCATGATGTCCTGGGTTTCCTTGTCGAGGGAGTCAAACTTTTTCTTGTTTACCCCAAGTACCAACGGATCGTACGAATAATTCCACAGGGACACGTACTTTTGCACCTCGTACAGCTTGGAGCTCATGATCACAGGCATCGGATTTTCCTGGCCGTCGATCGTTCCCTGCTGCAGGGCCGTAAAAACCTCGGAGAAGCTCATCGATGTCGGGTCGGCACCGAGCGCCTTGTACAGATCGATGTACATCTTCATGTTGGGCACGCGAATTTTCATGCCTGCCATGTCATCCGGACTGGTGATCGGCCGTTTGCTGTTGGTGATCTGCCGAAATCCGTTTTCGCCGAAAGCGAGCGGCTCTACGCCTTTTTCCCGCAGCAGCTCGGACAGCTTTTCCCCTCCGGTGCCTGCCAGCGCTTTGTCGGCAACGCTTTCATCAGTGAACAGCCAAGGCATGCTGATCACGGAAAACTTCTCGTCCAGACCGGAGTAGATAATCGTGGAGTGAAGCGATGCATCGGTGGAACCGTTTTGCAAAAGCTCGATGCCCTTCGGCTGGTTGCCGTTGGACAGCTGTTCGTTGGCGTAGATCTTAATCTCCACCCGCCCGTTCGTCTTTTCCTTTACCTTGTCCGCCCACATCTGTGCGCCCTTGTACCAGGTAGAGGTTTCGCTGGTGGTCACGCTCATCTTCAGTTTGATTTTTTCGTCCTTGGCGCCGGACGACTCACCGCCGGAGGCCTGTTCGGATTTTCCTCCGCCGCAGCCGGCGATCAGCGCCGCGCTCAAGACAAATGCGGCCAATGCGTTCCAATGTTTTTTCACTTTTATGAGTCCCCCTCGTCTCTTCCATTCAAATGAATATCTGTTTTTCACTGCAGTGACAAACACGCCTCACTGTCCCGCCGGGTCAAACCAGTAAACGGATTCATCCACCCGGCTGCATTCTACCCTTTGCCCGATGCGGGGCGTACCGCCAGTCAAGCGGCCCGTCACCCGTAACCCCTGGTCCAGATCAACCAGGACGATATGGTAAGGCGCCTGATCGGCAAACTTCTCCGGTGCGATGTGGATCGTGGTGTAGGAATAGACCGTGCCGCTCCCGCTGGCTGGTTTTAGCGTCAGGCGATCATGCCGGCAGACGGGACAGATGTACTTGGGCGGGATAAAGGCTGCGCTGCACTTTTCGCAGGACAACACGGAAATGTTCATGCCAGCCCTCCCTTCCCGGCAAAGATGTGAACGGTTGCAAAAGCGCCCGTTCCGCCGAGGTTTTGCGCCAGACCGATTCGGGCCCGCTCCACCTGGTTGGGGGCGCTGCCCCGCAATTGGCTGACGATTTGCACGATTTGCGACAGCCCGGTGGCGCCGATCGGATGCCCGCGCGACAGCAGGCCGCCGCTCGTGTTGACCGGCACTTTTCCGCCGTGGCCGGTCAAGCCCTGCTCCACCGCCTGCCAGCCGGTGCCCTTGGCGCAAAAGCCGAGCGCTTCCGTCGCCAGTATCTCCGTCATCGAGAAGCAGTCGTGAATTTCCACCACATCCACGTCTTCTGGCCCAAGTCCGGCCTGCTCGTACGCCTGCCGCCCCGCTTCCTCGATCGCTCCGATGCGCAGCAGGTCGGGAATCTCCTGCATCAGCGGCGGACCGGAGGCCTGGGCGGAAGCCAGCACGTTTATGCCCTTGTCACCCGCGGTGATGACGACGGCAGCGGCTCCGTCGGAGATCGGCGAACAGTCGAACAGCCCCAAGGGATCGGTCACCATCCGCGCCTGCATGATCTCGTCGAGCGAAGCTGGCTTGCGGAACTGGGCCTTCGGATTGTTCACGGCGTAATTCCGGTTTTTTTGCGCCACCATGGCCAGATGCTTTTTCTCCGCTCCGGTTTCGTACATGTAGCGGTTGGCCACAACGCCGAAAAATCCGGGAAACGTCAGGCCCGATACGCCTTCGTTGGAATCGTTGTCCATCGCGGCGTTGATTGCATGGGTCACCTGGCTGGTGGCGGCATGGGTCATTTTTTCTACGCCGACGACCAGCACCGTATCGTAGAGACCGGCAGCCACCATGTGGTAAGCTTGGCGAAAGGCGATGCCGCCCGAAGCGCAGGCCCCCTCCATTTTGGCCGCCGGGACCGGCCCGAGACCAAGCTCACTCACCAGCATCGACCCGAGGATTTCCTGTCCGGCAAGCTGGCCGCCCATGAAGTTGCCGACGTAGACGGCGTCGATCTTCGGCTGTCCGGCATCAGCGAGCGCATCCCGGCAAGCGGCGACCGCCAGCGATTTGACCGAAGTCTCGTGCTTGCCGAACGGCGTCATGCCTACTCCTGTCACTGAAACCGTTCTCATCAGGCATTCCTCCCGTACGCTTCGCGAATCTCCTTGCGCAAGATCTTGCCGTACGTGCTTTTTGGCAAGGAGTCCACGATGTGAATTCGCTGCGGCTTCTTAAAGCTGGCCAGATGGCTTTTGCACAATTCGATCAATTCCTGTTCCTCTACGGCTTGTCCATCGCGAAGGACGACGTGGGCGCAGACGGTTTCGCCCCACTTTTCGTCTGGAACGCCGAACACACAGGTTTCTTTGACCGCGGGGTGAAGATTCAACACCTCTTCCACTTCCCGGGGATAGATATTGGCACCGCCGCTGATGATCACGTCTTTTTTCCTGTCGACGATGTGCAGGTACCCTGCCTCGTCCACCCAGCCCAGGTCGCCGGTGTGCAGCCAGCCGTCTTTCAGCGTCTCGGCTGTCGCCTCCGGATTGTTCCAGTACCCTTGCATGACCAGCGAGCCCCGGCAGACAATCTCGCCCACCTGACCGGCCGGAACCTCGCTCCCTTCGTCGTCGACGATTCTCAGCTCGACAAACGAACCGGCGGCGCCGCAGGAAGCCGGACGGTGCTGCAGCTCGTGGCGAGGCATGACCGTGATCGTCATCGGCGCCTCCACCTGGCCGTAGGTCTCGACGATCTTGGGACCGAGCAGCTCCAGGGCCAGCTTGACCTTCTCCGCCGCCATCGGCGCTCCTGCCATATTGATCGTCCTGAGCGAACGCAGGTCCCGCCGGGCGAAGCTCTTGTCGTGGATCATCAGGTTGACCATCGTCGGCACCAGAAAGACCGTGGTGATCCGCTCGGTTTCGATCGCCTCCAAAAACTGCTCCGGTTCGAACTTGTTGAACACCACTTGCTTTAGTCCCAAAAGAAGGGCGCACTGTGCCAGGAAGTTGCTCCCGTGGGTCAGCGGGGCGACGTGGCCGATGACGTCGTCGTGCGTCAGATTGCACGCCATCGCCAGGGACAAGGCGCCGGAAATGAAGTTTCGGTGAGACAGCATCACGCCTTTTGGCCTGCCCGTCGTACCGGATGTGTACATGATGGCGTACAGGTCATCCTCGTCAACGGCCGTGTCCGGCTCTGCGCTTTCGGAAGCGGCAAGCCAGCTCTCGTATGCTCCGCCTACCGTTACCCTGGGAAGCGGTCCCGCTACGTTTTGCATCAGGTGCTCCTCCCCGATCAACAGGCTTGCCCCCGAGTGTTCCAGGATGTACTCGTGCTCCTTAGCGTGCAGCCGGTAGTTGAGCGGAACCTTGACAAGCCCGGCCAGCGCGATCGCGATGTCCAGCTCTACGTGTTCGATGCGGTTGGACATCAGGATCGCAACCCGGTCTCCTTTTTTCAGTCCCTTGTCATGCAGTGCTTTTGCCAGGCGAAAAGAGCGGTCCCGCAGTTCGGCGTAGGTAAAGCAGCGCTCCCCTTCCGCAACGGCAGTCTGAGCAGAAAACTGTCTGCATGTTTTTTTGGCAATACTCCCTAATGTTTCCAACCACTACCCTCCCTGCTTAAAGGTGATGACGGAAAATCCCAGCTCCGGATGGAAGGAGCGAACCGCTTCGACAGAATTCCCTACCTTGATCGTAAATTCGACGGTAATCAGCACCGGATTTTTCCCGGGCAACACGTGGCCGCCAAAAACCTGTCCCTGCTTGTTTACAAATAAACCATGCAGGTGCATGTCGATCGCCTGCTCATCGTTCCGGCATAGAAAGCCTGTCGCATTGAGAATCTCAATCGGCCCGTCTACCGTGACCGGATCGCTGTAACCCGGCCGCCCATCCGGCCCGTCCACACCGTACACGTACGTGGCCCTGCCAAGCGAGCCGATGCCGGTCAGCATGCCGGACGCGACATCGTACTTGGCGTATTCGGCGATGATGCCCTCCATCAAGTCGGTGCCCGCGGTCAGGGAGCCAAAGATAACGCCGTTCTCCCGATCGTAAACGGAATGATTCGTTCGCTTGTTCCCCACACGCCCCTCCACTATTTCGCAATATTTTTCATTTTTCAACAAAATAATAACACAAATATTTCATCGATATACATAGTTCTGAATAAATTTAGTAGTCAATTATTTTTAATCAAGGCAGCAGCAGATGCCGCCGGTATCACCAATGATCACTCCATCGCATTCGCCAAGTCGACGAGCTTGTTGATCGTCTTCCAGTTGCGTACAGTCACGGGAACGCCCAGCTTCCCCAGGTTGGCCGCGAGCTTGGAATCCCGCACGCTGTGGCGGAATAAGAGGAACAGATCTCTGCCTATTAGCTGATACTTGTCGTTTTCACTTCTGTAGGCTTCCAGCCGTTCGATCCCTTCCGGTGCAGGCTCCCCCAGCAGCAAGGCGACGTACAAGCTTTCCCCTGCGAAAGATGCTTCCGCTTCGGAAACCTCTTCCTCCGTGAACGGGCAGCTTGCGGCCATTCTGCTTAATTCCTCAGCCGTCCGCAGTATGACTGAAATCGAGAAGCCAAACTCCTTTTCAAACTCCTGCTCGATTCGCTTGCGCAGCGACTCCTCATCGTCATTCGACTCGAACAGCACATTTCCGCTCTGGATGTACGTCTGTACCCGACCTAGTCCCATCGCTTCAAACACGCGCTTTAGTTCAGCCATCTTTACTTTGTTTTTTCCGCCTACGTTAATGCCTCTTAGAAGCGTAATATAGATCATCTTCCGCCCCACCGCTTTCTATGAAAATAATTAATTTTTGATTAAAGCCTTCACGAGACCGGAAATGGGCTCATGTCCGGCCGTTCAATGTTCACTATACACTTTTTAAAGCGAAGCACACCAGTTTGATTATTTCATCTAACTATAATATTCTTACCATATATAAGTAAATATTTGGGAAAAAGGGGGGTGGGCTTAAAGTGATAAAATGGAGCAGGTTCGCGCTTTTCGTGCTGGTTGTTGCTGTTTTGTTTGGATTGGTGATCACAACCGTATCGCCTTTATCGAAAAATATCGTTCTAGGACTAGATCTTCGAGGAGGCTTTGAAATTTTATACAAGGTAGAGCCGCTTGAGTCGACCGAACAAGTGACAACCGACCTGTTGAAGGCAACTGCCGGGATGGTAGAGAAGCGCGTGAACATCGGCGGGGTGCAGGAGCCGGAAGTTACGATAGAAAAGCCCGATCGGCTGCGCGTCAAGCTGGCCGGTGTAAGCGATCAAGAAAAAATTCGCAGTCTCATCGGCAAGCCTGCTGTCCTCACCTTCCGGGATGATCAAGGCAGCGTGGTATTAAGAGGGAGCGACCTTGCGCCGGGCGGAGCAAGCGTCGGGTATGACGATTTGAAACGTCCGATTATTCTTTTGAAATTTGCCAACCCGGATAAGTTTACGAATGTTACGAGGGAACATTTAGGGAGACAAATCGCGATTTTTCTCGATGAGCAAATGCTTACGAATCCGGTTATTACTGAAGTGATTTCGAGTGGAAGCGCCCGAATCACTGGTCAACGCACTGTTCAAGAAGCACAGGAACAGGTCGACATTCTAAATTCAGGGGCGCTGCCGTCCAAACTGGTGGAACTGTCGGCCAACGCTGTCGGTGCCTCTCTCGGGGCGATGGCACTACAGAAGACCATCTTTGCCGGATATATCGGCGGCATTATCATCTTCCTGTTCATGCTGCTCGTTTACCGCGTACCGGGAATGATCGCCAACATCACCTTAATCGGCTTTGCTTATTTCTGCCTGCTCGTGCTGGATTGGATGAACGCTACGCTAACGCTGCCAGGTATCGCCGGGTTTATTCTGTCCGTCGGAATGGCGGTGGACGCCAACATCATCACCTATGAACGCATCCAGGAAGAGATTATGAGCGGAAAAACGATTCTGTCTGCCTTCCGCGCCGGCCAGAGACGCTCCTTTATCACGATCATCGATTCCCATGTGACGACGATCATCGCCGCCCTTGTGCTGCTGTACGTCGGGACAAGCTCGATTCAAGGCTTTGCCACCATCCTGATCATGACGCTCATCATCAGTCTGATTACCAACGTTTTTGGATCCCGCTTCCTGCTTTGGCTGCTGATCAAGGCAAACCTGTTTCAAAAGCCTATCTGGTACGGGGTGAAGAAGGCTGATATACATAAACTTTAACAAAAAAAGCTGTCCGGCGGCTGATCCTGCCGCATGAGACAGCTTTATCCCGGCACGCAGTCAAATTACGCGCCGAGATAGGTTTGGACGATCTTCTCATCGTGTAATAGCTCGCTCGAAGCGCCTGTGATTTCCACCGCACCCGATGAGAGCACATAAGCCCTGTCCGAGATGGATAGCGCCGCTTTGGCCAGTTGTTCGACCAACAGGATCGTCTTGCCCTCGGTGCGCAGCTGTGCTACCGTATCCAGGATCAGCTTGACGAACAGCGGCGAAAGGCCCATCGACGGTTCATCGAGCACGATAAACTCCGGGTCGGCCATCAGCGCCCGGGAGAGGGCCAGCATCTGCTGCTCGCCGCCGGAGAGCGTCCCCGCCTGCTGCTTCCTGCGCTCTTTCAGCCGGGGGAAGCGGGTGTACTCGCGTTCGATCCACTCTTTTACGAGAGCCGGATTTTTTTTGATCTTGGTGTATGCCCCCAGGATCAAATTTTCTTCCACGGTTTGATCGCCGAATATCTGCCTCCCCTGCGGCACGTGGCCAATCCGTTTTTTCATGATGTCATGGGCCTGGATGCCATTCAGCAATTCTCCCTTGTACCTGACCTCGCCTGAACTGATCTTGACCAGTCCGGTGATCGCCCGCAGCAGCGTCGTTTTGCCCGCTCCGTTGCGGCCGATCAGGGCCACGATCTCACCTTCGTCGATGTGCAGATTGACGCCGCGAAGCGCTTGTGCCCTGCCGTAACGGACGTACAGTTCATTCACCGACAACAAGCTTCGTCACCTCCTCGCCGCCCAGGTACGCCTCGATCACCTGAGGATGTTTCTGGATATACACCGGGTCGCCTTCTGCGATTTTCTTGCCGAAGTCAAGCACTGTGATCGTGTCGCAGACGTTCATCACGATCTCCATGTGATGTTCGACGAGGATGATCGAGATGCCGATCTCCTTGAGATTGCGGATCACCTTCACGATTTTGTCCACTTCGTACTGGCTGGCCCCCGCTGCGGGTTCGTCGAGGATCAGCAATTGCGGCTTGACCGCCATAGCCCGGGCGATCTCGACGAGCCGCTGCTCGCCGTAGGAGAGATTGGCTGCCATTTCGTTCGCCTTTTCAGCCATCCCGACGAAAGCCAGCAAACGCATGGCCTCATCGCGAAACCGCTCCTCTTCCCTCCAAAAGCGGGGCGTGTGCAGGAGGTTGGCGAAGAAACCGCTCGTATAGTGCAGATGAAATCCGACCAGTACGTTTTGCAGGACAGTCAGTTCTGAAAAGAGCTGCAAGTTTTGAAAGGTGCGGGTGATCCCGGCCTCCGCCATCTTTTGGGGCGGAAAGCTGGTGACATTGCGGGTGTTCCAGATCATCTGACCCTCCGTCGGGACGTATACGCCGCTCAAGACGTTGACGATCGTGCTTTTACCCGACCCGTTCGGCCCGATCAGCCCCCGCACTTCCGGTCCCTGCAGGGTGAGATCCACCCCGTCAACGGCACGGTACCCGTCAAATTCCATCACCACTTGCCGGATATCGAGGACCGTCGCCTGTCTTTTTGCCGCCCAGCGCATCTCGGTCCCCGTGGCTTCGCGCGGTTCGTCCGCTTTTTGGGCCAGCGACGTAGTTTCCCTTCGCTTCCCTTTGACCCTGGCCAGGCTGCCGACGATGCCCTGCGGCAGCAGCACCAGACTGACGAGCAGGATGGCGCCGAAGATCAGCAGATGGTAGTCGTACAAGCTCTGGAATGCCTGCGGCAGCAAGAAAATCACGATCGTGCCGATGACGGGGCCGAGCCTGGTGCCGGCGCCGCCCACGATCACCCCGACCAAAAACAGGATCGATTTGTCCCAGGTGAATGAGTCGCTGTTGAAGTAGGAATTTTGAAAAGCAAACAGCGCACCGCCGATGCCGGCGATCGATGCGCTGACTACAAACGCCAGCACCTTCCAGTTGCGCACGTCAACGCCTGCCGTCGCCGCAGCCACCTCGCTGTTGCCCATCGCCTGAAAGGTCCTGCCGATGCGGGACGTGAACAAATTGTCCGCCAAGACGGTAATGACGATGGTGATCAGCGCGATCAACCAGTAGTATTCCACGACGCCAAGCGATAAGCCAAACAGGCTGGGCGAATTCAGATACAGGCCGGCCGGTCCCCCGGTAACCTCTACCCAGCGGTTGGCGACAATCTCGATCAGCATGCCGAACGCGATTGTCACCATCGCCAAATAGGGCCCTTTCGCCCGCAGGGAGAGCATCGCGACAATGCCTCCCGCCGCAGCGCAGACGGCCGTGCCCAGAGCCAGGCTGATGAGAAAGGGAACGCCGGCATTGTTGAGCAAAGCCGTGCCGTATGCGCCGATGGCAAAAAATCCGGCATGTCCCAGCGACAGCTGACCGGAGAGCCCGACCAGCAGGTTGAGACCGACGACGACGATGTAGGTGTACAGAAACCCCTGGGCCAGGTGAATCAAGTAGGAATTGGGAAAAATCCAGGGAAATACATACAATGCTGCTCCGATAGCCGCGTAAATGCCCCACTTTTTCATCTTAAAATTTCTCCTTCACTTTTTTCCCGAAGAGACCCTGCGGCATAAAAATCAACACGATCAGAATCAGCACAAAGGCACTGGCGTCCTTATACGCGGAACTGCCCAGCGCAAACACCTGCTCCAGCACGCCGAGCAGCAGACCGCCGATGAGAATGCCCACCGGGTTATCAAGTCCGCCGATAATCGCCGCAGCGAACGCCTTCAGCCCCAGCGTCGCACCCATGAAAAAAGCGGTGTTGGTAATCGGCCCGACCAATATGCCGCCGATGCCGGCCAGCGCCGAAGAGAGCGCAAAGGCGAGAACCGCCATCGCCCGCGGATTAATCCCCATCAAAGCAGCCGCCTCGGGGTTGAATGCGACCGCAGCCAGCGCTTTGCCCAGCAAGGACTTTTTCAGGAAGACGAACAGGCAGCCCATGATGACAAATGCACAGACGGCAATGAAGATCTCGTGTTTGGCGATGCCGACTCCCCCAAACCTGAGTACTTCGCTGCCGAAGGGGGAAGGAAACGGGATGACATTCCTTCCCCAAACCAGCATGGCGATATTGCGAAACATCATCGAGACAGCCACCGTGCTCAAGATCCAGCTGATCGACATAAAGTTGTTCTGCAGCGGACGTATCGCGATCCGCTCCAGCCCCCACCCCAACAGGCCCATGATCAGACAAGTCACCGCCAGGGTGAGCAATAATGCGAGAAACACGTTGATTCCGGAAGTCATCAGCGCTCCCAGTGACGTTAATCCCAGAAGCGCCCCGACCATCAGAAAGTCACCCTGACCGAAATTGAGCGTCCGTGTCGTCACATAGGTAATATAGTAGCCTTGGGCGATGATCGCGTAGATGCTCCCGAGAATGAATCCGCTTACGACAGCTTGCAGCAACGCGCCTCCTCCTTCCTGCCCGGCGTTACGGCTTCACAATCAAACCGTCTTTGTAGGTCGCCAGGAACATATTGTCGCTGTTAAGCGCTTCGTGGTTTTCCTTGGTGAACGGCTTGGCATGAATCGCCGTAATCCCCTGAAAACCGTCCATATTCTCAATGGCGTCGCGAATCGCTTTGGGATCGGCGCCCGCCTTCTTCACCGCTTCCAGAATGAGATTGGCGCAGTCATATCCCTGGGCGGAAGCGATCGGGAAGATGTCATCGCCGAACTTCGCCTTTACTTTTTCGTGGAACGCAGTTGCTTCGGGGCTTTGGTCCACCGTAAAGGACTGGACCATGTAGACGTCTTTGTTGACGAGATCGCCAACCAGCTCTTTTACGGTCGGGTCACCCATCGCCCACGACGCGACTGTCACCGGAAAATAGTTTAATTTTTCGCGCGATTTCAGGTATTGCGCCGCCTCGGGAGCCAGGCCGTAAAAGATGACGACATCGACGTTGGCCTCGCGCATTTTTGTCAGTTGGGACTCCATGCTGGTGTCGTTTACCTGGAATGATTCTGTCGCGGTCAGCTGCATGTTGTACTTGGTCTTCAGCACGTCTTCCACATCGGCTTTTCCGCCTTGCCCGTAGCCGGTCGTATCATGCAAAAGACCGATCTTGGCGTACTTTTTTTCTTCGACGATAAATTTCAGCATCGTCTCCACCTGTCCCCGGTCGTATGGGGCAACCCGGAAAATGTAATTTTTTTCCTGATCAGCGTACTGGCTGGTGATTCCCGTACCAGTTGCGACAGGGATGACTTCCGGAACGCCCGCTTCCTGTGGATACTTGATATGGGCTTTTCCGTTGCCGCTGTTGGCCGGACCGATAAACGCGACGACCTTGTCCTGATTGATCAGGCGCTGCACGATTTCAACCGACTTTTCCGGCTTTGCTTCGTCATCGTACACGATCAATTTGGCTTTTTGACCGTTTGCTCCGCCCGCTTCGTTAAATTCTTCCACAGCCATCGTAGCGGCCCGTTTGACTGCCTCCCCGAATTTGGCTGTTCCGCCGCTGAGGGAAATGGCGAGGCCAATCTTAAATTCTCCGGCATCCCCGCCTGAACTGGTCTGCCCCGGTTCGGCTGCCGGGTTGGCCGGAGCGGGAGCGCTGGTCTGATCCACCTTTGGGGCACAGCCGGCAAATCCCATGGAACACAACAAAACTGCAGACAACAGCCACTTTGCTTTCATTCAAATCGTCCCCCTTTTCTTCTCACCGAAAGGCGCCTTGCAATCGCTGCCATTTTAATAAGCAAAACCTATGCCAACCGCTGCAACCAAGAGAGGCAGCGCGGGCAGCCGCCTTAGTTGTCGCAGATAAGAGACAATATCCTGTTTCGGCAGTGAGACATGAAGCAGCTATGAGACATCTTTTTTTAAAGCGAAAGAAGCCCGTGCTTCTCCAGTTTTCTGTACAAGCTTGCCCGATGAATGCCCAGCACCTGTGAAGCCTTTACTTTGTTTCCTTGACACTTTTCCAGGGCGAGCTCCAGTACCCGCTTCTCTGTTTTGGACAGCTCTGCCTCCAGGTCAAGCGTGACTGCCTCGCCTTTGAGGATTACCTGCCGATCCTGCAGGTAGGGAGGCAGGTGATCGGCCTGCAGCGTACCGGAGTCAGCCATCTGCAGTGCCCTCTCCAGGACGTTGTGCATCTCCCTGACATTGCCTGGCCAACTGTGGGAGAGAAAGATCTCTTCTACCCGCGGGCCGAGGTCCTTGACAGCAGTGCACAGCTCCTGATTCAGCTTCCGGATCAGATGATGGGCGAGGCTCAGGATGGCATGGCCCTGCACTCTCAGCGGCGGGATGCTGATGGTAAAGACGTTCAGCCGGTAGTACAGGTCTTGTCTGAATCTGCCCTCCGCGATCAGCCGCTCCAATGGGCGGTGTGTCGCGGCGATCACCCGGATGTCGACGTTGATTGGTTTGGTCGCGCCCACCCGCTCTACCTCTCTTTCCTGCAGCACTCGCAGCAGTTTCACCTGCATGTCCAACGGCATGTCCCCTACTTCGTCCAGAAACAACGTGCCGCCGTGGGCCAATTCGATCTTCCCCGGCTTTCCGCCCTTTTTCGCGCCGGTAAACGCCCCTTCCTCGTAACCGAACAGCTCAGCCTCGATCAAGTCCTTGGGGATGGCCGCGCAGTTTACGCGGATAAACGGTCCTTCCCCGCGCGGACTTGCTTCGTGAATCGCATGGGCAAACAGTTCTTTGCCAGTGCCGCTTTCCCCCAGAATCAAGATCGACGACCTGGTCTTCGCCACCTTTTTCGCCAGCTCGATCGCTTCTGCCAGCAGAGGATGGTCCGAAAATATTGAATTAAAGGAATATTTCGCTCCCATGACGCGCTTTAACTCCTGCCGGTAGTAATCCAATTTCCGCTCCATGATGTTGTAGCGCTCGACCAGCCCGCGCAGTTCCCGCAAATCGCTGAATAACACCTTGCCCAATCCCCCGACGATCTCCTCCCCCTCGCGGAGCGGCATTCTGCTGACGATGATATCCCGGTTGCGCAGCCGCATCAAATGGCCCAACTCCGGCTTTCCCGTCTGAATGACCAAATGCATCCGGGTATTCTCGATGACCTCTGTAATGTGCTTGCCGATCGCTTCCTCTATCGTGGTCCCGAGGAAATCGCAGTAGGTCTGGTTGATCATCGTAATCCGTCCTTCCCGATCGCACATCACCAGGCCGTCGTAAAGCTGATCGACCAATTCCCTGAACTGCTGCAGCTCCCGCTCCTGCGACGACATCTTTTTAAAGGCGAGTTCATAGGCGGTAATATCCTGAAACACGGATATTCCCCCGACGATCTCCCCGTTCAGAACATAGGGGGTGCGATTTGCCAGAAACATTTTGTCGCCAAACCGGACTTCATTGGCCAGACTGGGTTTTCCCTCCCTCATCACCTGCAGGATATCTGTCCCCGGCGCAATGCCGATGATGTTTTGGAATAGGACCTCGTGCCGTTTCAACCCCAGCATGCCGCAGCCCGCTTGATTGACATACAAAATGACTCCCTGCTTGTCGACGATCATCACGCCATTGCTGAGCGAATCAAGCAATTGCTTCGACTCCGGCGTCAAACCGTTCTGCAGAACGTCACCAGTTATCTCCATATTTTCCACCTCCGCCTGTACTCTTTATGTTACTTGATCATAGTGTCAGAATAAAGCAGAATTGTTTGAATACTTCAACCTAACGAATCAAAAGACTGGCTGTACAAGAAAAAGGGCGGGGAAAAAGCCCCCGCTTCCTATTGTTTTGGCGAACTTTACTTTGCGATGAACGAATTCGTCTGGTCAAAAACCACGTTTCCATCGACAATCGTAAGCGCTGCTTTTATATCTGGTATTTCCTCTACAGGTACTTCAAAGAGATTTCGCTCCAAGACGACGATGTCGGCAAGCTTGCCCACTTCCAAGGTCCCCAGCTCATGTTCTCGGAAGGTACCGTAGGCCGATCCGCTCGTATATGCTTTTAACGCTTCGACAAGCGTGATTCGTTCATCGGGATGCCACACTTCTTTTCCGCTGCTGTCGATTCTCGTTACCGCGCGATAAATTTGGAGGAGCGGATTCAGAATGTCAATCGGGAAGTCCGTTCCGAAAGCCAATCTTGCGCCGGCTTTTTGCAATGTGTTGATCGAGAAAACGTGCTTTTCCCGTTCGAGACCAATTCGGTCGGTGTAAACGCCTCTTTCCGACATCGCAAAGTGATCCGGCTGCATCGAAGCGGTGACATCTAGCTCTTTGAAACGATGGATATCATCCGGGTGAATCACTTCCACATGCTCGACGGAATGGCGTGAATCCCGTTTGCCGTTGACCCTTTGCGCTTCTTCATAGGCATCCAGGGCAAGGCGGATCGCCCCATCGCCAATCGCGTGAAACCGGATGCTGAAGCCCTCTTTATCGGCCTCAACGACCCATTTTTTGATTGTCTCGGGAGGGAAGGACGTCTCGCCACGCGTATCGGGTTGATCCGCATAAGGTTCGAGCAAATAAGCGGTGCGGGCGGTAATGACGCCGTCGATAAATTGTTTCAGCCCCGACACGCGCAGCATATCCGACCGATACGTATCGCGCAATTTTTTGACGCGGTCAAGATCGCCGTTTAAAGCAGGCCATAAATGAATGCGTGCGGTTAATTTTCCTTTGTCTTCAAACTCTTTGAACACATCGTAGTCCGTAAGAATTTCCAGTGATTCCGTTGCAAACAAGTCATGGACGGCAGTTACTCCCAAACTGGCAGCGTGGGCGAGAAAATTCGCGAATAGTTCTCTCTTTTGCTCCTTGGTAAAATCATAGGCATGCTGAACCACCATTCCCATTGCTTTCTCGTATAGGAGACCGTCGGGTTCTCCGCTTTCGTCTTTGCCTATGATACCGTAAGCAGGGTTTTCCGTATCTCGCGTAATATTCGCGATTTCCAGCGCCTTTGAATTCACCCAGGTGTAATGGCCTTCGGCGTGAAACATCAGCGCAGGACGATCGGGAAGAATGCGATCCAATGAATACCGGTTCGGCAATTGCTGCGTATCCCAATAACCTGCATCCCATGTAGTGCCGATTACCCATGGCTCCTCCGGGTGTGTTTCGGCAAAGGTGCGAATAATTTCCAACGCTTCCGCTTCAGAGCGGGCCGGAAACAGATTGGCGCTGTTCATCGAGGCAGCCCCATCCATGATGTGAAGGTGAAAATCATGGAATCCCGGCATGATCAATTGGTCTTGAAACCGGTAGATTTTGGTGTGCTCGCCAACGTAGGGTTTTATTTCTGCCTCTGAGCCAATCGCCATAATCTTGTTGCCCGCGATCGCAATGGACGCAGGTTCCGGTTGATCAGAAAGCCCTGTAAATACGGCATTGCTTGAAAGTATCACATCAGCATGTTGAAAACTCATCATCATCAATCCTTTCGTTTTTATAGATGCATCTGCTTATGTCTGACCTTCTTCAAAGGTAAGCTCGGGTGGGAGCTGTCGAAACATTTTTGTCAGATTGAGAAGGTATAAAAATCCTAGCGTAAGCCAAGCTCCTCCAAGGATGAGGGAATGGATGTCCAGCTTTACCCAAAAGAGTCCGGTAAGCGAAGCGCCAATCAACGGAAGAATCAGGTAGCGGACTGTCCCTGTAACGGACCTCTGCTTTTTTCGGAAAAAAAAGTGGGCGATCACCGAAAGATTAACAAAGGTAAAAGCAAATAATGCCCCAAAATTGATGAGAGATACTGCAGTTGTAAGACTGAGAAAAAGTGCGCTTAAAGCGATGCCTCCTATCATCAATATGTTAAAGACAGGCGTACGGAATTTCGGAGAGAGATAGCCAAATATTTTGGCAGGAAGTACACGTTCGCGTCCCATTGCATATAAAATGCGCGAAGCACTCGTTCCCGACGCAACAGCCGATGAAAAGCTTGCCATGATTCCTTCGGCAAGAATGTAACTTGTCAAAAAGTTGCCCCCGACGTACATGGCAATTTCGATATAAGCCGCTTCCGGGTCGTGAAAAGATTGGTAGTCCGGCCAGACGAGCTGTAAAAAATAGGAACCGACAACATAGTAGACTCCCCCGATGAGCGTAACCAGGAAAATCGCCCTGGGGATGGATTTTACCGGATTTTTCGTTTCTTCCGAGAGGGTGGTCACCGCGTCAAATCCCAAAAAGGAAAAGCATAAAAGAGGGATCACTGACATAAAGCCTGTCGTATTTACATTGGCATCGACAAACGGAAGCATAGAAAAGAGCGTTCCCGCTCCAAGCCCATTTAGCAGCCCCTTTACCGAAAAGATCACGAATAACGTCAGTGTCCCGAATTGAACGAATAAAAGCGTCATGTTAAATTTGGCCGCTACCGTGATGCCAAGTATATTTACAATCGTGATCGTAATGATGAAGAGCACAATCCAAATGAACATCGGAATCGAAGGAAAATAGGCCTTCATCGCGATTCCCAATAACAAAGCGCTAATCATCGGACTGAACACATAATCCAACAATATGGTCCAGCCTACGAGAAAACCGATGTGAGGACTTAGAGATTTTTGCGTAAAGGTATAGGCAGCGCCTGCATTGGGAAAAGCCTTCACCATTTGCGTATAACTGTAAGCTGTAAACAACATAACCATTAGAGCAACGATATAAGCGGTTGGAATCATTCCGTTCGTGCCTTGAACAGCTATTCCATATGTTGAGAACATAGTAGTCGGGGCCATAAAGGCTAGGCCAAAAAACACAACATACTTTAATGAAAGAGAACGTTTAAGCGTGGGTGAGCCGGCCGATGTCCCTTCGCCGTTGAACCGTTTCTTTTCATTCACGCCTTATTTCCCCCTGGCTCGGCCATGTTCATAGACGACCTTGCCGTCAACCATCGTTAGCCGCACTTTTGTATCCGGGATCTCTTCGACTGGCACTTCAAAGAGATTTCGCTCCAGGACGACAAGGTCGGCAAGCTTGCCTGCTTCCAGTGTCCCGAGTTCGTGCTCTCTGAATGAACCGTAGGCCGGGCCGCTTGTATACGCTCTCAACGCTTCGGCAAGCGTGATCCGTTCATGCGGGTGCCACACTTCTGTTCCGCTGCTGTCGATTCTCGTGACCGCACGATAAATCTGGAGAAGCGGATGTAACTTATCAATCGGGAAGTCTGTTCCAAATGCCAGATTTGCACCCGTCTTTTGCAGGGTGTGAATCAAGAAAACACGCTTTTCCCGCTCGGGGCCGATCCGCTCGGTGTACACGCCCCTCTCAGACATTGCCAGGTGGTCCGGCTGCATCGAGACGGTCACGCCAAGCTGCTTGAAACGGGGGATGTCATTCGGGTGAATCACTTCCACATGCTCGACGGAATGGCGCGCATCCCGCTTGCCGTTGACCTTTTGCGCTTCTTCATAGGCGTCTAACGCGAGGCGAATCGCTCCGTCCCCAATGGCGTGAAACCGGATGCTAAAACCCTCTTTATCTGCCTCAACGACCCATTTTTTGATCGTCTCGGGAGGAAAAGTCGTCTCGCCGCGTTCCCCCGGCTGATCCGCATAAGGCTCAAGCATATAAGCCGTACGGGCGGTAATCACGCCATCGATAAACTGTTTTAGCCCCGATACGCGGAGTTTATCCGATTGATACGTATCACGAAGCCGCTTGGCCCGCTCAAGATCGCCGTTTAAGGCAGGCCATAAATGAATGCGTGCGGTTAATTTTCCGCTGTCTTCAAATTCCTTGAACACAGCCAGTGCGTCGATTGATTTTAAAGCGTGCAAGTCGTGGACAGCCGTCACCCCCAGGCTTGCTGCGTGTGCCAGGAAATGAGCGAAGATCTCACTCTTTTGTGCATGGGAAAACTCAAATGCCTGGCCGACAACCGCCCCCATCGCTTTTTCATATAAAATGCCGTTTGGCTCCCCGTTATCATCTTTTCCAATGATGCCATATGCGGGGTTTTCCGTATGGCGCGTAATATTGGCGATTTCCAGTGCCTTTGCATTCACCCAGGCGTAGTGGCCTTCGGCGTGAAACATCATGGCCGGACGGTCAGGCAGAATGCGGTCCAGAGAGTGGCGGGTCGGCAACCGAGGCTCCTCCCAATACCCCGCATCCCATGTAAATCCAATTACCCAGGGATTGTCCGGGTTTGATTCGGCGAATTCGCGTATCATTTCCACCGCTTCCGCTTCCGAGCGAGCCGCGAACAGATCGACACTGTTGAGCGCAACGGCACCCTGCATGATATGAAGATGGAAATCATGGAATCCCGGCATGATCAACTGGTCATCAAATCGATAGATCTTCGTGTGTTCCCCTATGTAGGGTTTCAGTTCCTCGTCAGCGCCAATCGCCATGATTTTGTTGCCTGCGATGGCGATGGACGCGGGCTCCGGTTGATCAGTAAGTCCTGTAAATACAGCATTACTGGAAAGAATTACGTCGGCTGGTCGATGGGACATCAGCAATCACACCTTTCATTATCTTTACGTTGGCTCTATGGTTACGCCTCTTCAAAGGCAAGCTCCGGGGGCGGTTGTCTAAACATTTTGGTAAGGTTGAGCAGGTAGACAAATCCGGTAAGAAGCCAGATTCCCCCTAGCATCAGGGAGTGTTTATCCAACTTGATAAAGAACAGTCCAATGAGCGCCGCTCCAATAAGCGGAATAATCAGATATCGAATGGTACCTTGAAAAGACCTCTGTTTCTTTCGGAAATAATAGTGGGCGACAACTGCGAGATTCACAAAGAAAAAGGCGAACAGCGCTCCGAAATTTATCAGCGACACGGCCGTGGTAAGATTTAAAAATAGGGCACTTAAGGCAATCACACCGACGATGAGGATATTGAACACCGGTGTACGGTATTTGGGGGACAGATAGCCAAAGATTTTTTTCGGCAGCACGTTTTCTCTTCCCATCGCGTACAAAATGCGGGATGCGCTGGTTCCCGATGCAACGGCGGAAGCAAAACCGGCTGTCAACCCTATCGCTACGAAGATGCTCGTAAAAATATTTCCGCCGATATACATCGCAATCTCCAAATAGGCGGATTCAGGATTTTTGAAAGACTGAAACTCCGGATAGATCAATTGCGCAAAATAAGAACCGGCGATGTACAAAAATCCGCCAATCAGCGTGATGGAGTAGATCGCTTTTGGCAGCGTTTTCGCGGGGTTCTTCGTCTCTTCTGACAACGCGGTCACGGCGTCAAAGCCGAGAAAGGTAAAACAGAGAATCGGGACGACAGACAGCAGCGCAGGCAGCGGTATCTCGGAATCAAAAAAAGGTGCGGTTGAAAATAATGTCCCTGCTCCTTTACCTGCGAGCAGCCCTTTCATCGTCAAAATAAAAAAGAGGGCAAACAGCAAAATTTGCAAGAGGAGCAAGTACATGTTTAGGTTGGCCGCAAATTTGATGCCCAGGATGTTGACGGTTGTCATAATCACGATAAATGAAAGGATCCAGACAAACATCGGAATGGATGGGAAATAAGCTTTCAATGCGATTCCAACGAGCAGGGAGCTGATCATCGGGCTGAACATATAGTCAATGATGATCGTCCAGCCGACGATAAACCCGATATGCGGGCTGATCGATTTTTGCGTAAACGTGTAGGCCGCGCCCGCTTTTGGGAACGCTTTCACTAATTGGGCATAGCTGTAAGCGGTAAACAACATGACCACCAGCGCAATCGCGTAAGCGGTCGGCAGCATCCCGTTTGTGCTTTGCACAGCCACTCCGTATGTGGAGAAAAACGTCTTTGGTGCCATAAAAGCCAATCCGAAAAAGACGACATACTTCAACGTAAGAGAGCGTTTCAGCGTGGGGGAATCCGCATTTCCCATTCATCAATCCTCCTTGTCGGCACGTTAGCAAAAATGTGCTGATGCATGTACTGTGCCAAGTCGGATCATCAGGGGAAACTGCGTTTGAAATGCCGTTTTTATGGGGAATAGAGAAGGTTGGCAGAGGATCATCAACTTGAAGGAGTATTCACTTTTGCATGAGTTATCCGCTTTTGCATAACGAAAATGCCGGCGCAAGAATCCGGAGGGGTGAAGCGAACAGGCGGCCCGCCCGGCATAAACCGGCGGGCCGCTACTGCGCCGTGTAACCGCCGTCGATCACGACGGCCTGCCCCGTGATCCCCGCCGCCTTTTCGCTGGCGAGAAAGACGGCGTATTCAGCCACCTCTTGGACGGTGATCAGCCGCTTTTGCGGAACGAGCGGATAGATCACCTGCTCCAACACCTTTTCAACAGGAACCTCTCTCGTCTTTGCCAGGTCCTTCATTTGATTTCGCACCAGCGGCGTGTCGACGTAACCGGGACATAAAGCATTGACCGTGATGCCGTGCGCAGCTCCCTCCAGGGCAGCCACCTTGGTAAGGCCAATCAAGCCGTGCTTGGCGCTGTTGTACCCCGCTTTTCCGGCGAAGCCGACCAGCCCGTTGATCGAGGCGATATTGATGATTCGCCCAAAGCCTTGCCGTTTCATCACGGGAAAGACGTGCTTGATCGCCATAAACGGCGCCACCAGCATCAGCCGGACCATCAGCTCAAACCTTTCCGTGGGAAATTCCTCGATCGGGGCGACGTGCTGCATGCCGGCATTGTTGACGAGAATGTCGATTTGTCCATACGCTTTTTCTGCCGCTTCCAGGCAATCTCGTATCTCCTGTTCGTTCAGTACGTCGCACTTCATAGCAAGCACCTGCAAGCCGTCCGCTTGCAGGTGCTTGGCTGCTTCAGACAAAGCTTCCTGATTTTTATCTGACAGGACTACTTTTGCCCCTGCGTGCCCCATCTCCTTGGCGATCTGCAGCCCTATCCCGCTTGCAGCCCCTGTAATAAATGCTGAACGATCCGCTAGCATCCTGTTCAACGATCATCCCTCCGTCGCGATTGATGAAATCAATCGGGTTTCCAGTCGTGTACTGCGAATACAGGCAATAGCAAGTAGCAAAAAACGTGCCAGATGCCCAATTCTAATGGAAAATCAGGTGTTTGCCCTCTTGGATGTGTCTCATAAAAGAGACATGTCGCTGCTTTGTCATCCGACTATGTTGCTGACACGAGACACACTTTCATTGTTCACGGCGAAACGGCAGATCATACCGCACTGGTACGTGACTTGCAACCGATCGCAGCAAAAAGAGTTTTAAGGAGGGTAAGGATGAAACGGAACAGGATTTCGGCTGTTTTTCAGACGCTGTTGGGGTTGGCTCTGGCTTGTCCCATCGTTCTGCCCGGTGCAGCCCAAGCAGCTTATTCACCGGTGATTCCCGGAGCGCACAGCGTTACCGTGACCAAATTTGACGGCAAAAACGGGAATTGGCTGACAACGAAAAACCCCGTCCAGTACGACGGCGCCATTCAGTTTGGCAACCTTGGCTTGGCCCCGACAGTCTGGGGAGACAAGCATAAGCAAACAGGCTGGCACAGCATGTACAAACCTGCTGAGGTAACAGGCACACAGGTAAACGGCATGTTTGAAGATGCCAAATTTGTCATTCGCGTACCCGACGACTGGAACGGAAAATTGGTTGTAGCGGGAATTCCCGGCACGCGCAATGAAACCTCCACGGATCTCTTGTTCAGCGATTACGTACTCAAAAAGGGCTTCGCGTTTGCCGCCATCGATAAAGGCACACAGGGTGAAATCGACCCAAGCGATCCCTTTGCCAAGAGCAAAAACGCATTGGTCGCCAAGGAGGATACGCTGATGGAGTGGAACGAGCGCTTCAGACAGGTGACGAAGGCCGCTCACCGCTACTTGGCGGACAACTATCCCACGCAATGCATCAGCCCGGATGACCGCAGCAATCCAGCTGCCAAACTGATCTCCAAAGACCACCCCATCCCCACGTATGCCATCGGTATTTCCAACGGCGGGTATGTCGTCCGTTTTGCATTGGAACACGACGATCCCAAAAAAACGAAAGAACCCGCGCTGTATGACGGCGGCGTGGATTGGGAAGGAGTGCTGTGGCGGGCAGACGAACCGAACTTGATCACCTCTTTGACTGCGATCGTCAACCATGCCGAGGCGGCGATTTACGGAAACGGAACAGAAAAGCAACAGGCGATCGAGGAAATGTACAAGGCGGGACTGCCGAGGGGCTCGGAAAAACTGTGGCCCTATTACGATCAGGTGTACTGGTTTTTAACGCTCAACATCTACCGCGATGAATTCGATCCCGGGGCTCCCCGGCGGATCCAGTGGCGCGATTACCTGACATTCACGCCGCAAGGGACTCGCGACCGTACCTTTGACGCCATTTTCCAGGACTACGACTATGCCAAGCGGCCCGGACATGTGAAGAAAGCGGTCAAGGAGATCGAAAATACTGGCCAGATCAACGTGCCGCTGATCTCGGTTTTCGGTTCGTGGGACGCCTTGATCTTCCCAGAGGTACACGGAACAGCCTACCATCAGCTCGTCGAAAAGGCAGGCAAGGGAGCTCTTCATCGGCTCTATTTGGTAGAAAAAGGGAACCACGTCGACAGCCTGGTCTGGAGCGCCTCCGACCCGGACCACGAGATACAGCCCTTGCTCCCCTACGTCCATCAGAGCTTTGACCTGCTGGTCAAATGGGTGGAAGAGAACGTCGAGGCTCCCGAAAGCAAAACGATTCCATCACCCGGGAATCCGGTCAAAGTGATCGACATTGCCACCGGAGAGGAAATCGATCCGTATTGAAAAAACGGCTGTCTCGGGCAAATTGCCTGCCCGGGACAGCCGTTTTCCGTTCTACCCATTCACGCCTATTTTCCCATCCATCTCCCGCTTCTCCAGATACTCGCTCGCGCCAATCACGCCGCTTGCCCGGTCCTGCTTTTCCAACTCCAGCGCCTTCGGAACGGATATCCAGTAGGCCAGGGCGATAGCCAAGGCGCCGCCCGCCACTTTGCCGATCATCAGCGGCAAGATGATCGTCGGCTGGAAGTTGGCGGAAAAGGCCAGGTGATCCCCGAACAGAAAGGCGGCACAGACGGCAAAGGCGATATTCAGCACCTTGTCCTTCGGGCGCATGTCTCTGATCAGGCGGTACATCGCCAGGATGTTGGCGACAGTGGCCAGGATGCCCGCACTGCCCACACCGCTTAAGCCCACTTTATTTCCGACGACGGCAAGCGGTCCCGCCAGGTATTTCTTGATCGTATACACCATCGGGAAGGCCCCGGCCAGCATCACGCCGATGTAGCCCGCCGTCTCAAGCGCGCGGAATTGATCCGCCTGATCGGCGATGATCGGATCGAAGCCCCAGCCGCCGAAAAGCGCCGAGAATGCCCCGGTGAAGTACTCCACGATGGAAAAGACCAACACCAGCTTGAGGCCGGCATCCATGATCCGCCCGAACCACATGAAGCCTTTGATCATCTGGTCGGGAAAAAACCGAAGTCCCAGCGCGATCGCTGCGACGATCACGATCAACGGCGTCAGATTGGACAGAATCGTGCCAAAGCCCAAGGACAAATGATAGTCCGATGCCGCTTCCGTCGAGATCTGGCCGCGAACCCCCGCACTCGTCAAAGCGAGGATGGAGCTGGTGATAAACACCCCGACCGGCACGGTCAAGATGCCCGACATGATCCCTAGGGCCATGTACTTGTGATCCCGCTTATCCAGCATCGCCAGGCCCACCGGTATGCTGAAGACGATCGTCGCGCCGGCCATAAAGCCGGTGACCATCGCCATGATCCAGCTCTCCCGGCTGGCCGCCAAGGCTTCCGCCAGCTGGTATCCGCCCATGTCCGTCGCGATGAAGGTGGTCGCGGCCAGCGCCGGGTCGGCTCCGATCGCGCCGTAGACGGGGCCGAAGACAGCGCTGATGAACTTGGACAGGTACGGAATCGAGGCCATGATCCCGGCTACCGGTACGAAAATCGGGCCAATCGAGTACAGCCCCTGCAAAAACTCTTTTCCCAAGCCTTCCTCGTCATTGCGAATCGCCGCAACGGCACCGGCGACAGCGAATGCCATGATGATGTAAATCACAATCGTACCGATCAACGCCATGTATTTCTCCCGTCCCTTCGTTAACCTTGCATACCCTCCGCTCGCTGCTCGTCAGGAGTTTTTCAACTGCATGTACTTGACTCCGCTCGCTTTGAACCTGAGGATGTCTTCAATCATATCCGCCAGATGAGCCCCTGCTTCTACGGGCGGCGTTCCACCGCGGTGAATATTAGAAATGACGGTTCGATCCGATTCCACGCTGTTTTCGTTTGGCTGGTAAATCATGTAGGCACTGAGGCTCTCTGCCGTCGCCAGTCCCGGCCGCTCGCCGATCAGAGAAACGACCACTTTGCACCCGACCAAGGCTGCTACCTCATCCTGCACCCAGACCCGTCCGCGCTTGATAAACACGGGCTGTCCGACGCTGATATGCTTCAGCTTCAGCCCCTGCAAGAGCGCGGATAAAAGGTCCTTGGTATTCGCTTCGACCGCCGATGAACTGAGCCCGTCGGAGACAATAATCTGCACGTCCTTCCCTTTCTCGCCGTTTTCCTTCAGCCATTGGGCCGATTCCTCGCATAGTTTCCTGCCCCCATCGAGGTTCATCAAATACTCCTGCATATCCTCCGCTCTCGTCCGCAGCACCGGCAGTCCCAGTTCGCGCAGGAAATCTTCGCTCACGTCTTTCATCACGGCATCGTGGGCTGCAGCCTGGTCGATTCGAAACTGCAGATAGCTGGTCGTCTTCATCCGCGTGCCGGCCCGGCCGATCGCGACACGCGCCGGAGTAATTTGCCTGGCCCGCTCGATGACCTGAGGATTCCGCGGATTGGTCAGCCCCATCTCCTTCTCTTCGGGAAAATAGATAGTTCCCGCATCTGTCGGCTCCATCGTCTGTTCACCGCTCCCCGGCTGCTTTGCCTCCGTTCGCCGGGAGAGCTCCTGCAGTACCTTTTGAACAATCTCCTCCATATCCAACTGGGACATCACGCCTCACCTCCGACTTACCGTCCTAATCAAAAATCGACAAATCTCCGGCCTGCTCCGTCAATCGGCCGTGCTCCATAATCCCCATCCGCTCCAGCCACTTCTCGAACTCCGCCAACGGACGCAGCCCAAGCATCTCCCGCAAGCTGGCGTCGTCGTGGTAGCTGGTGTCCTGGTAGCTGAGCATGACATCGTCGCCGCCCGGCAGTCCCATGTAAAAGTTGGCTCCGGCAACCGTCGTCAGGATGCCGGCGATTTCCTGGTCGTTCTGGTCAGCGTACATGTGGTTGGTGTAGGTAGGGGCGATCCCCATCGGCAGGCCGTGCAGCTTCCCCATAAACAGATCCTCCAGGTCGGCCCGGATCACCTGGCGGCCGTCGTAAAGCGTCTCCGGTCCGATGAACCCGGACACGTTATTGACCATGAACGGCTGCCAATGCCTCGCGTACCCGTATGTCCTCGCCTCCAGCGTCTGCATGTCGACGCCCAGATCGGCGTCGAGGGAAACCTCCGAGCCTTGTCCTGTCTCGAAGTACATGACGTTCGGTCCCGTGGAGGTCCCCATCTGCCGCACCAGCTCCATTCCCTCATCGAGGATCGCCCGGGAAATACCGAACGCTTCATTTGCCTGCTGAGTCCCTGCCAGACTCTGGAACATCAGCGCGATCGGCGCCCCGTTTTGCAGTGCTTTCATCTGTGTGGTGATGTGCGCCAGGACGCAGTTTTGCGTCGGGATGTTCCACTTGCAGATGAAGTCGTGACTCATGTGGAGCAGACGGGATACGCTCTCAACCGAATCGTTGTTGGGGTTGATCCCGATCACGGCATCCCCTGATCCGTAGGACAGCCCTTCCTTGATCGACGCCAAAATGCCTTCGGGATCGTCGGTGGGGTGGTTGGGCTGAATGCGGAACGCCAGCCTGCCCGGCTCGCCGATGAGGGTATTGCAATACGCCTGGTTGCGGATCTTTTGGGCAGCGATGACGAGATCAAGGCTGGACATCAGCTTGGCGACCGCGGAGATCATCTCGCTGGTCAGTCCGCGGCTGATGCGGGACAGCTGGGGAAGTCCCGTCTTGTGGGAGAGGATGTACTCCCTGAGCTCTCCCACCGTCCACCCTTTGATTTCGTTGTAGATAAACAGATTCAAGTCGTCGTAAATAATCCGTGTCACCTCGTCAGCCTCGTAGGGAATCAACGGATGTTCGTAGATATCCTTCAATTGCAGCTCGCTCAATACCACCTTCGCTGCCATCCGTTCGAGCGCAGAGGCGGCGGCGATTTTATTCAACCGGTCGCCGGACTTTTCCTCGCTCGCTTTCGCCATCACCTCTTTGATCGAGGAAAAAGCGTAGTGCTGCCCTCTCACCATGCACGACAACTTCACTTGGGGATCCCTCCTTGGCCTTGTCCAGCTTTTGGGAAAAGAAGGCGCCTTGTCCGCTCTCCATCTGGGAGATCCGGACCAAGCCGCCGCTGCCAGTCCGGTTCAGACAGCGTGAACCGGGCTGTTACAATGAGTGGGTATGGTCCTGCCCGGAATATCTTTCCTCCTTTTTCAGGATATCTTCTATAGAGGTGTTCAGCGCTGCTTCCGGGCCTTCAAAGTTGTTTTTGTAGTAGGCAAAATCCATGATCAGCAGGATCACGAACATGGCGGCCAAAGCGTAGGCTGCGTTTTCGTTTGGCGGAATGATCATCATGATCGAGATAAAGACGATCCAGATCAGGCTGAGCACATTGATCGGCTTGCTCCACCTGCCCAGGTTCCACGGCCCGAGGTGTTTGGCCTGGAATGTTCCCTTCGCTTCGGCCCGCAGCTTCAAGTAAATCGGAATGCCGTAGGCGACGTACAGTCCGACCACGCTGACAGCCGTCAGGAAGGCGATCGTGGTATAGGCGGTGTTCGGATTAACTGTCTTGATGATGTAGTCGACCAATGCCAGCGCAAAAGACAGAATCACTACCAGCCAGATCGCTTTTGCCGGAGTGCGGTATTTTTTCGAGATCTCTGCCCACTGACGGCTCCAGGGCATGCCCTTGTCGCGGGAGAACGCGTACATCATCCGGGAAAACGAAGTGATCGAGGACAGCCCGCAGAACCACATGGCAAACGTCACCAGCCAGAGTACGACCCCGCCGAACGTCCCGCCCAGCGCCTGGGTGATAATGTAGATGTAGGCGTTGTCAGATGCAGCGGCAGCGGCTGCGTCCTTGATCGACAGCGTCACCACGGACAGCATGAGGAACCCGAAGATGAACGAAAAGGCCACTGAGCTGAAAATTCCCCAGGGAGCCCGCACCCGCGGATGGACGGTTTCTTCGATCGTGTGGGCCGAAGCATCGTACCCGGTGTACGTCCACTGTGCCTGCAAGAGTCCGATCAGAAAAGCGATCATGTACGGTTTATCGGAAAACGTCTGCCCGACCTGGAACAGGTACTCCACCGGCTGCAAGCTGTCCTTGGTGAAGAAAGCCAGGCTGATCACAAGGATCACGACCACGCCGATGTGATACCAGGCGGAGAAATCGTTGAGCCTGGCGACCACGCGAATCCCGATGTGATTGAGAATCCCGTGGAGCAGCAGCGTGACGGCGAATACGATCAGGGTGGTCGTATCAGTCGAGGTGTACCCGAACGACCCGGCCAGCAGCGGATCGGCGAACAGCGCAAACGAATAATCGATCCCCGCCACGATTCCGACCTGTCCGATCAGGTTGATCCACGCCGTGTACCAGCCCCAGCGCTTGTTGGCGAGAATCGCCGCCCAGTGGTACAGCGCCCCGGCCGTGGGGATCGCCGACGTCAACTCCGCCATCGAAGCGGCGATCAGCAGGACAAAAAACGAAACGATCGGCCACCCCAGCCCCATCATCCCCGATCCGCCGTAGTACAGACCGTGGGTGTACAGCGAAACAGCACCCGTTAAAATAGATATAATCGAAAACGAGATCGCAAAGTTGGAAAACCCGCCCATATCGCGCAGCAGCTCCTGCGCGTAGCCAAATTGATTCAGGTACTTTTTATCTTCCTGCAGTTGTCTTTGTTTGTTTTGATGGTCCATGATCTTTCCCCCCTAAGGCAGATTAGACTTCTTCGCCTTGTGACCGATAAAGCTCTCATGGCTGCGCTCATCAAAATTTCGCACGGATTGGTTCGCCTTGTAACCGATCGCAACAGCTGCCGCCAACACGAGAAGCAGGAGAAAAATCCCAAGAATCATCATGTGCGCCACCTCCCTTTTTCCTAATGTACTCTCTTTAAATTGTAAAATTCCGAATATTTCATCTTTATATATTCTCTCACATATTTTGCCGGCTTGTAAAGATTTCCTCGTAGAATCAGAGAGACGAAAAACGGCCGGAGCGCAGCGTCCCCGGCCATTCAGGCTATTTTTTCCCTTTTCCTTTGATGTTTTCGTCCCAGTACTGCATCCAATCTTTTTCTTTCTCCGCCATGACGTTCCAATCGAGGTCAAGCGACTTCAGCTCGATGTCTTTCATCCAATCCGGCAAGCTGTCTTTGTTGATGTCCGTGCGGGTCGGGATCTGGTACCTCTCTTTCGCCAGCTTTAACGCCACTTCATCGCTGAACAGATGCTCGTAGAATTTCTTGGCCGCATCCATATTTTTGGCGCCTTTGACGATGCCGACGCCGTCGACGAGAATCGGAGCGCCGCTGGCCGGATAGATGAAGTCAAAAGGATGGTTGTTCTGCTTGCTCTGCAGCAGCACGTCCTGCAGATTCCACAGGGAGATCGCGCCTTCCTGGCGATCCAGCTTCAGGTACAGGTTGGTCGGGTCCTGGGTGTATTCTTTGGTGTTGGCGTCAAGTTTTTTCAGCCACTCGTAGCCTTTTTCCGGCGTGTCCGCCCCTTGGCGGTAGATCATCGCGGAGTAGATCGTCCGCATCGTCCCTGAAGCCAGCACGCCGCGAATCACGATCTTGTCCTTGTATTTAGGATCCAGCAGGTCGTCCCAATCTTTCGGCGCATCCTCTTTCTTGATCGCCTCCGGATTGTACATGATGACCTCCGGCAAAAGCATTTCGCCGTACCAGTAATCGCCAGGATCTTTGTAGTCTGCCGGCACCTTGTCGGCGAAACTGGGTTTATAGCTCTCCAACAAGCCCTCATTTACGGCAGCGCTGAACGCCGACTGGGTCCCGCCCCACCAAAAATCGGCCTGCGGGTTGGCCTTCTCGGCGCGAATCCGCTCCAGGATCTGCTGCGCCCCCATCGTGTAAAACTCGACGTCGATATCGGGATACTTCTCTTGAAACGAGGGCTGAACAATTTCAAAAATATTTTTGTCCCGTGCCGTGTAAATGACCAGTTTTTGCTTCTCGGGCGGTTTTGGCGCTTCTGTCTTCGGCTGTTCGTTCTGCGGAGCCGGAGCGTTGCCGTCTGCCGGCTTTGCCTCCTGTCCCGCTCCGCAGGCGGTCATGAAGGCCAGCAGAGAGCTGACACTAATAGCACCAAGCCATCTCCTTACTGACGTACGGAATCCCTTTTTCACGAATATCCCCCCTGATTCCTATGAACTGCCTAGAATGCTCTAAATATATGTACGATTCATTGCCGCATTCCATAATTCGCCAAATTCCTTAGGATTCCTCCCCGCAAAAAAGAGGACGCCCCTTTTTCGCATCAGGGTCGTCCTCTCCCGTCTTTGCTCATATGGTTCAAACATCTACAACGTTTTGCGGTGATCCGGTAAAGAATTGGACAAGGTTATCCACGCATAATTCCAAGATCTTATTCACAGCGTCAGGGGTATTAAAGCCAACGTGAGGCGAAAGCACCACATTTGGCAAGGACAACAAGGGGTTATCCTTCGATACCGGTTCTTCGTCGAAAACGTCGATGCCTGCCCCGGCCAGCCTGCCTGAAGCGAGGGCCCGAGCCAGGGACGGCGTATCGACCAGCTCTGAGCGCGCCGTATTGATCAGGATCGCTCCTTGTTTTGCCAAAGACAATTCTTTCTCGCCTATCAGCGACCTGGTCTGTTCCGTATACGCGATGTGCAGCGAGATGTAATCGGAACTCCCGAGCAGTTCCTCCAGACTGACAAACGTCACACCCGCTCTCTTCGCCCGCTCCAGACTCGGGTGGAGAGTCCAGCAGATAACGTTCATCCCGAACGCTTTGCTAAGCTCGGCCACTCTTTGACCGATCCCTCCCAACCCAATTAACCCGATCGTCTTGCCCCGCAGCCCAAGACTGGGGATAGACGGATCCCATACGCCCCGCTGCAGGTTTTGGTGATGGCGGGCAATTTGTTTTGCGACTGCAAGCATCAGGGCCAGTGTATGTTCACTGACTGCGTCGTCGGCATAACCGGGCGTGTTGGTTACCGCAATGCCGCATTGCCGGGCAAACCCGACGTCGACAAAATTTTTGACCCCGATTCCGGCGTAGGCAATCACCTTCAGGTTCGTGCAGGCGCTCATGATTTGATTGGGCAAATACCAGCCCAGCAGCACGCCGTCTGCTTCTTTTACTCTGGAAAGAAACTCCGCGTCGTCTTTTGGCCTTCCTTCGTATACGCGAAATTCAGCAACTGCGTTCAGCCTGGAGACCAGCTCGTCTGTGATCAAAGACTTTATTTGCGGATCGGCATCCGGGTAGACGATTAACATGCCAGCCCCTCCCTACAGTCGGATTTGCACCGAGGTCAGCTTCACGTCAAGGTAATCCTCCACGCCTTCACAGCCGCCCTCTCTGCCCAAACCGCTTTCCTTCACGCCACCAAACGGAGCCTGGACGGAAAAGGGGGCAGGGTCATTGACGCCGACCATGCCGTAATCCAGTTTCTCGGAGACACGGTACATCCGCGATAAATCGTTGGTGTAAAAATACGAAGCCAGCCCGTATTCCGTATCGTTCGCCCGGCGGATCACTTCCTCTTCGGAGAAGAAGCGGATTAACGGGGCAACAGGTCCGAACGTCTCTTCGTGAGCGATCTTCATTCCTTCCTTGACATCGCCCAAGAGGGTAGGGCAATAGAAGAAGCCCTTGTCGTACTGCCCGCCAGTCAGCCTTGTACCGCCGTAGAGGACCGCCGCCCCTTTGGCAATGGCATCCTCCACTTGGTCGTGCACCTTGTCGATCGCATCCTGATTGATCAGCGGGCCGATCTGATTGGCTTCATCCAGCCCGTCTCCGATGCTCATTGCCGAGACCTTTTCCTGCAGACGTTTGGCAAATTCTTCGTAAATCTCGTGGTGAACGTATATCCGGTTCGCACAGACACACTGCTGTCCGGCTGAGGCAAATTTGCTCTGAACCGCCCCGGTGACGGCAAGATCGAGGTCGGCGTCTTCAAAAACGATGAATGGCGCGTGTCCGCCCAGTTCCATCGAGACCCGCTTGACGGTATCGGCCGATTGGCGAATCAGCACCTTTCCCACTTCCGTAGAGCCGGTAAACGATATTTTACGGACATCCCTGCTCTCCATCAGCGCATTGGCGATCGGGCCGGACGAACCGATCACCAGGTTGGCGACTCCATTGGGCAGGCCGATTTCATCAAAGATTTTGAACAGCTCCACGGCGGATAGCGGCGCTTCCTTTGAAGGCTTAAGGACGACTGTGCAGCCTACCGCGAGAGCAGGCGCCAGTTTTCTTGCGATCATCGACAAGGGAAAATTCCATGGTGTGATGGCGCTGACAACACCCACCGGCTGCCGGTTTACCATGATGCGTTTGTTGGCGGCAGAGGCAGGGACGGACCTGCCGTACAGTCTGCGCGCTTCTTCTGCAAACCATTGGAAAAACGCGATCGTGCTGCCTACTTCGTAGCGGGCATTGTGAATCGATTTTCCCATTTCTCTGGTGATCAGACGGGCTAGTTTATCGCGATCTTGTTCCAGTTTGGCTACGATTCTGTGCAGGTAAGCGACCCGTTCATCTACTGCCAAGCCTGACCATGCGGGAAAAGCTTCCTTTGCCGACGCAATCGCCCGCTTCGTCTCCTCCCTCCCCGACATGCTGACCTGACCCACTACCTCCCCAGTGGCAGGGTTGATCACGTCCAGCGTCTCGTCTGTTCTAATCCATGCTCCATTGATATACATGCTTTTTCCACTCCTTCCTACAACTTCTGTTCTCTTTGGCTCATCAGTCCTTGCACGCCAAACAGCGCTACCGTCGCGACGATCAACAAGGTAGATACCGCGGCGATTGTCGGATCGACCTGTGTCCGCATGCTTTCCCACATCGCGACCGGCAGTGTTTTCGCCTTTGCGCCGGCGATAAACATGCTGACTACCACCTCATCCAGCGAGGTAATAAAAGCGAACAAGCCACTGGCAAAAACGGCCGTGCGAATGATCGGCAGCGTCACTCTTAAAAAGGCTCCCACAGGCGATGAGCCAAGGCTTTGCGCCGCCAATTCCAGGTTTTCGTCCACTCCTCTCAGCCTGGCGCTGACGGTGACAAACACGATCGGGATCGCCAATACGGAGTGGGCCAACACCAGCCCCGAGATGGAATTGGTCAGGCTGTAGTTGGAAAACGAGTAGTACATCGCAATCGCGACGACGATAACCGGGATGATCATCGGTGCGATCATCAGATTGACAAAGATCTTCTTGCCTGGGAAATTCAATCGGCTGACGGCAAGCGCCCCCATCGTCCCCAGAAGGGTGGCGACAACCGCCGTACAGCAAGCGACGAGCAGGCTGCGGCCAAGGCTCTCTACCCATGTGCTGTTGTCCAAAAACTTCTGATACCACTTCAGCGAATAGTCCGGAGGCGGAAAGTGAAAAGCGACTTCGGAACTGAACGACAGCGGCATCATGACTAGAATGGGAGAGATCATCAGGAAGAGAATCACGCCGACAACGACTCTCAGCCACATCATCACACACCCTCTTTCAGCATTGGCGATAATCGGGATACCCAGTAAGCAATGGCCAGGATCACCAGCGTGGTCACCAATAATACAAGCGCTAGCGCGGCGGCCAGGTTCCAGTTTAACGTGACCTCAATATTTTCCTGAATGAGCTTGGCGATCATCATATTGCTTTGTCCGCCTAACAAGGCAGGCGTGATATAGTAGCCTAAACCCATGACGAAAACGATCAGCGACCCTGAGATCACGCCTGGCAGTGAAAGCGGCAAAAAAACCTGGCAAAATGCCTTTGCGGGCTTGGCGCCCATGCCTTGCGCCGCCTGAATCAGCCTTTTGTCAATTCCCTCCATGACGGAATACAGGCTGAGAATCATGTACGGAAGCAGGATGTGGGTCATTCCGATCACCACGCCTGTCGTATTGTAGAGCAGCTTGACCGGCTGTTCGATGATGCCCATATTCATCAATAGACTGTTGATGATCCCTTGATCCTGCAAGATAATCGTCCAGGTAAACGTGCGGACAAGCAGGCTGATCCACAGCGTGATCATGACTGTGCTCATGACGGTCTGCTTCCATCTTGGCGATTCAAGGAACACCAGCAGGTAGGCGACCGGGTAACCGAAGACCAGCGTAAAGACTGTGACCAGAAACGCCGTCTTGACCGTCGTCCAGAGAACCTTCAGATAGAGCGTGCCGGTAAAAATCCGCTCCATGTACCCCCAGGTAAATCCGCTTTGATCGAAGACACTCAGCTTTAGCAGGCTGAGCAGGGAGAGGTACAGCAGAAACGTGACATAGAGAAGCGGTATGATCAACAGCATCCATTTCAGCCCCGGTATTTTGACGAGAGCGTTCGCGCTGGGCACCTTGTGAAGCGTCTGGACCTCAAGTTGTGTATCGTGCATGTGAATGCCTCCTCCCCGCAAGGCAGACGGCGTGTCAGGTGTGTCAGGCACATCGTCTGCGACCTGCGGAACTTGATCGTTGTCTCCTTACTGCAAGAGCCAGGCGTTAAACTGGTCATTAATGGCATCAAAGTTTTTGGCCCAATACTCCATGTCGACAATGACTTGGTTTGCCAAGCCCTCCGTAGTGACACCCAGCCGCTTCTTGACATCTTCCGGCATCAGCTCGAGCGCTTTCCTGTTGGCCGGGCCGTAATCAGTATGTTCTGAAAGCTCTGCCTGCACTTTTGGATCCAGTGTGAAGGCGATGAATTTTTGCGCCAATTCCTTGTTGGGCGCCCCCTTGGGGATAATCCATGAGGTGCTCATCAGCATGGATTGGTTAAACTCGTTGTCAATCTTGGAACCCTTTGTTTTTGCCATTGACACCCGCCCGTTCCACGCAGTGGACAGATGCGTCTCCTTCGTCGCCAGCAATTGGGTCGACTGGGCTCCCGTTTCCCACCACACTTTGATGTCTCCCTTGATTTTGTCCAAACTCTTCAAGGCGCGGTCTACATCAAGCGGGTACATCTTGTCCGGGGCGACTCCGTCTGCCATCAAGGCTGCCTCCAGCGTTCCCGTAGGGCTCTTGTAAAACCCGCGCGGTCCGGGAAACTTCGCGGTATCCCAGAATTCTGCCCAGGTTTTCGGGTGGTTGTCACCGCTGTAGACTTCGGCGTTATAAGCGATGTTCGTCGTGTAGGTAATGCACCCGACGTTATAGTCGCCAACCAGTTCCGGGATCACGTTCGTTTTGTCAATTACGCTGTAATCCAGTTTTTCCAGCAATCCTTCATTTCCCAGACGGATTCCGATATCGGTATCAATTTCGAGGACGTCCCATTCCACATTGTTGCTCTGAACCATCGCTTTTAATTTTCCGGCGTCAGACGGCGAAACGACAGTGATTTTGACGTTGTTTGCTTTCTCGAACGGTTCGTACAGATACTTTTTCGCCATCTCGGAAAAATCTCCGCCGTAATCGACGACAACCAGCTCCTTTGACCCCTGTTTGGATCCCGAAGCACCAGAGGTAGAACTCTCTTGTGCGCCGCACGCCGTAAGCGCGAGTGACAGCGCAACTATCCCCATGACTGATTTCACCTTTTTTCTCATCTTCTTCTCCTCCTCTTTGCTGGCCAAAATGGCAACGGACTGACTTGCTGACCTCTACTCGCAGGGGATCGTTGTCGCGCAGGCGTTGTCCCAACCGAGATGGATGTCTCTTCCTACCTCTATCAATGAATGCAGCTGATTGGGAGCTTTTATCGTCACCTCCTCGCCAAATGCTGTCCTCGTCTTCACCTTCAAGGCGTCACCCACGTATATTTTCTCGGCTACAGTTACTCTCAGGTTGTTGTCAAAGCCGCTCCTTTCCGTTGAGATATTGACATTCTCCGGGCGGAGCGCTACATAGACGTTTTCGCCCACCTGGTGATGTTGTTCCTCAGTGTAACAGACGAAGTCCTCAAACCCGGACAGTTTGACAACGGCCCGATTCTTTTCCCTGGCTGTGACATGTCCCTTAAACAAGTTGATCTCGCCGATAAATTCAGCGACAAACCGGTTCTTCGGCTTCTGGTAAATCGCCTCAGGCGAGTCGACCTGTTCAATCCTCCCTTTGTTCATGACACAGATCCGGTCAGACATCGTTAACGCTTCCATCTGATCGTGGGTGACACTGATCGTCGTCATGCCGATTTTTTTGTGGATTTGCTTGATTTCCAGCTGCATCTTCTCGCGCAAGTTCTTGTCCAAAGCCCCCAAAGGCTCGTCTAAGAGCAGCAGGGGCGGATTAAAGACGATGGCTCTGGCGAGTGCGACCCGCTGCTGCTGTCCTCCGCTCAGGCTGCCGGGATACCTGTCGGCAAATTCCTCCAGATGAACCATCTCCAGCATTTTGCGGACTTGCGAATCGACCTGTTGTTTTGTAAATTTTCTGATTTTTAGAGGGTAAGCAATGTTCTGAGCCACCGTCATATGGGGAAATAGGGCGTAGTTTTGAAACAGCATCCCGATATTTCGCTCGTACGGTTTTTTCCTGGTAATCTCCTGGCCGTTCAGGTGAATCTTGCCGGAGGTGAGTTGGTCAAAACCGGCTGTCAGTTTCAGCAGTGTGGTTTTCCCCGATCCAGAGGGGCCCAGGATCGTCAAGAACTCTCCTTCCCTCACCTCCAGATTTACGGAATCGACCGCTTTTACTTTCCTTGTAGTGTTTGGTCGCATTTTGAAAAATGAGATACATCTCTTTCATGTGTTTCCCTCCTTGCCGTGCCTTGGAATTCTTGCTTCGGCCCATTCGTTCACGACCTCGGCGATATCCCGTGCAGCCATGTTCGCCGCATTCGTCTGATTCAGCGAGCCGATCGCTTCCTCCATCATCACCAGACAGAACGGACAGGCCGTCATCGTCATCGAGGCACCCGTCTGCATTGCCTCTTCGGCACGGAGCGAATTGATCTTTTGGCCCCGCGGCGCCGTTTCAAACATCATTCCCCCGCCGGCACCGCAGCAAAATGACTGCTCCCGGCTGCGTTCCATCTCCGCGATGGTGTAACCGAGTGCGGCCAGGATGTCGCGGGGGGCGTCAAAAATACCGTTTTGCCGTCCCAGATAACACGGATCGTGATAGGTGGCGAGCTCCCGCTCCTGTTTTTTTGGCAGCCGCAGCCTGCCGTCCCGGATCAGGTTGGAAATGAAAGTGGTGTAATGCGTCACTTCAAAATCCCCTCCGAGCGCGGGATATTCGTTTTGGAACATGTTGAAGCAGTGCGGACAGGTAGTGACAATCGATTTGACGTTGTGTTGTTTCAACACCGCGATGTTGTGGAGAGCCAATTCCTGAAACATCGCCTCATCCCCCAGCCGCCTGGCCACATCACCTGTGCAGCGCTCTTTTGTGCCCAAGATGGCATAGTCGACACCCGCCTTTTTCATAATCTCGGCAAAGGCCCGAGCTATGCTCTGCAATCGCGAATCGTACGCTGCCGCGCAGCCGACCCAAAATAGAACTTCCATACCCGTTACGCCCCCTGTTTTTGCTTTTCGTCTTCGGTATCAAGCCGGGGAATTTGCAGGTCTTTGCTCCAGTCTGCCCGCTCGGACCAAGGTTTGCCCCAGATGTTGTACTGCTCTTCCAGTTTTAGCAGGGTGCTCTCCGCCTCCGTCTCCATGACCATGTTCTGGATCAATCCGCGGCGCATCGCCAGGATCAGGTCGATGTGGTTGATCGACACCGGACAAGCTTCCACACACGCCCCGCACGTCGTACAGGACTGCAGCTCAGCCGGTTGGATAAAGGAGCCGATCTCGCAGTTTGGCTGCATGTGGTCGCGTATTTTGGTAACGATCGATCGCGGCGACAGGGGCTTGCCGCTCAGATGTGCGGGACATTGGCTGTCGCATCGGCCGCATTCGGTACAGGCATCGGTGCCGAGTAACTGCCAATTGGTAAAATCGGAAATCTTATGCACCCCTCTCGCTTTCGCCGGGTTGGACCATTCGTCCGGCGACTGCTCATCCAAATGGTAGGGCAAGGAGATCTTGCCCGTTCGCTTGACAGGCTGGAACAGGATATGGATCGGGGCAGTTAAAAAATGGAATAACTTGGTATACGGAATAATGGCTAGCAAAAGTAACGAAAAAACGGCGTGACTCATCCACCAGATCGGATAGGATTCGGCGGCAAACAGCGGATTGCCGGCAAACAGCCTGGAGAGGGCGTACCCCACAGGAGACCAGATCGCGTAACTGCTTTGCGACAGGCTAATCCGGATACCCTCCAATACATAGCCGCCGAGGCCAATCACTGCCAGCAGCCACAAAAATGCTTGGTCCATCACAGTGTGCCGCAGCCTCGTCCGCCTTTTCCCCGCCCTGACACTCATTGCGATCACCAAGCCGGCGATAAACAGCAAGCCGAACACATCCAAAACCGCTTCGTAGACGAGGTAAAAATACCCCCGCAAGATCGGGATGCCCAGATCGTAATCGATAAAGACCAGACACGTGCCGATGAACAAAACGACAAAGCCGTAGCTGACAAATCGGTGCATCAGTCCGAATAGCTTGTCCCGCTTTATTTTCTTTTGCCGGGCCGCCATGTCCAAAAAGTACCTCAGGTTTGCTTTAACGTCATGCCAGCTGACTTTTTCCTTCTGTCCGCTTTGCCACAGACGGAAGCGCCGGTAAAAACCAAAGCCGAATACTCCCAGCGAAATCGCGGCAAAGCTGTACAATAAGACAACATACCCGGGGGAAATCAACCAAAATGTCTCCCGATGAATCGTCTCCAACGCTTATCCCCCCTTGAGCCACACCCGCAGCTTGGCAGCAATGGATTGAATATTTTGATCATCAATACCGTGTATCACCTTCTCCGCGGATGTCCGGCTTCTCCCCCCGGCCAATCCCATGATTTCCAGCAGCCGTTTTTCCGGCGGCAGCGCAGAAGAAGGAATGGCTCCATGACGAATGCTGGGCTGCGGTTCCGTCACTTTGATCACTTGTACCTTTGGCTTCTTGCCGGAAGCTGCTGCCGGTTCCTCCACGAAAACCGTGCCAGTTCTTTCCGCAGCGGCAAATCGGGGAATGTACCTTCTGCGCGAAATCGAACTCACGACCCCGATGATGGCCGGCAGCTCCAGTTCAAAAGTCTCCACACCTCCCCCTCCTGCCTTGCGCTGAACTTGCCACACGCGCTCGCTCATCGGTTGGATTTGCTGCACATGGGTCAGCAGAGGAAGCTGAAGTCTCTCTGCCAATGCAGCCGGGGTGATCCCGAGACAGATGTCCTCGCTGACCGATCCGCAGAGAATCAGCCCGACCTTCCAGTCCGTCAATTCTTCTGCCAAAAGGTCTGCCGCTTCATCGCCGTGCAGTCGGGACTTCGCATGTGTTTTTACGATGACCCGATCGAGCGGCAGTCTCGTCAGTTGGCGCAAATCAGGCCTGTCCCCTTCGCCTGCAAGGGACAACACCGTGATCCGGGCGCCGTATTTTTCTTTATATCCCACCGCCCACTGGAGAGCGTGCAGGTCAACCCGGCTCCACACCTGTCGGACGTATCCGAATCGCTGTTCTTTGTAGTCCCATTGAATGGCTGCCGGGTCCATCATTGGCTTAACCAATACGCAGATCTCCATGGCACTCTTCCCTTCGCCTTTCTGTTGAAACGGCCTCGACCAATTTCGGCAGCACCTCCTTAAGGTCTCCGACGACGCCTATATCACAGCGCTGAAATATCGGAGCGGAGGGATCGCTGTTGACGGCAATCACATGCTTCACGCCCTTAATCCCCTCCAGATGCTGAGAAGAACCGGAGATGCCGATCGCCACATAGATATCGGCATCGATCTGGCAGCCGCTGGAGCCGATCCTCTTTTCGCGGGGAATCAACCCCAGCTCATCCGCTACCTTGCTGCCCCCGATGGGAGCGTTCAGCAGATCCGCTAGCCGGATGACCTCGCCGATCGCTCCTGATCCGTAAACTCCCCGGCCAATTCCGATGACGCAGCGCGCTTCCGTCATGTTCATCTCTTGCCAAGTGACGCTCGCCTCCGATAGAAAGCGAACGCCGCTCCCCGTTCGAATCTGCAGTGGTACTTCCTGCACCAACGTTGGTATTTCCCGCTGCTTTTCGCCGTACAGGCAGGCTGGATCCAGAGTGATGAACCGGTCTTGATTGCCGTCACAGACAAGGTATTCATGGGCTTTTCCGCCGTAGATTTCACGCTTTGCAATCAATCTCTCCCCATCGCTATCAGGGAAGATCTCCATCGCATTGGTGATGATGGCGCCGTCGCAGCGGATAGATAACCGGACTGCCGCCTCCTGGTAGAGGGGAGTTGAGGCGAACAGGTAAATCCCCCTGGCCGTTTCCCGTTTTCGCATGACGCCTTGAAGCGCCTCCACATGGGACTCGGCAAGCTTCCACAGCTTTTCGTCCACCTGAACGTGGTACACCTCCTCCAAGGGCAGTGACTGATATTGGGCCGGTTTCAAACCGCAGTGGACCACAATGCCAATCAGTCGGGAGCGGCCGCGGGCCAGCTGCCTCGCTGCCTTCACCAAGCCCCAAGCCGCCTGCTCGGCCAATCCAGTCCCGCCCGCCACAGGCAGGCAACAGATGATATCCGGATGCATTTTACTCGCCTCGCTAACGAAGAGTGGACTTGCTAGAGCTTTACGGCCAATTCGAATCCTTGCAAGATGGCCTCCTCGGCTGAAAGAGGCTTTACGCAATCGCCGATCATATGGACATTCGGGACCGCGCCTTTCAACTCGCGGTATAGATCGGCGACCTGAATATTGCCGTAGGCCAGAACAACCGTATCGATATTCTCGCGCCGCATCGTTTGGCCCGTGTAGATATTTTCAAAAACAACCGCCGCAGGCTCGATTTTCGCCAGCTTGTAATTCGGGTGCATGCCGACCCCATCCATATATAGCTCGGCGAGGATCATCGAACGCACATACGATTGCAGACCAAATCCGATCTGGACACAGCTCGATACGATCTCCACTTCGCACCCCTGATTTTTCAGGTACATGGCTGTGCCGACACCCGGCATGTCTCCCTTCCAGTCGGCGACAACGACCCTTTTACCTGCCGTTTTTTTCCGATTCAGGATGTCCCAAGCAGTCGCTACATGGGGCAGATCAAACCCCTCCACATCGGGAAAATACGGAACGGAGCCTGTCGCCAAAACCACTTCCTCCGCTTTCAGCGAGAGGATCAGCTCTTTGGTCGCTTCCGTGCCCAGCAGGACTTCTACCCGATGGAACTCCAGCTCTTTCTTGAGATTGGGGATCAGTTCGCCGAATTCCTCGCGCCCCGGGATGACCCGGGCCAGCTTTACCTGTCCGCCCAGTTCGTCCGACTTCTCCAGCAGCGTCACGTTATGCCCTCTTTCAGCCAGGATCACGGCGGCTTTCATCCCGGCCGGGCCGCCGCCTACGACGACGATTCGCTTTCTGATCTCAGCTTTTGGCAGATCCGCATACAGCGTCTCCCGGCCTGTTACCGGATTTTGAATGCAGCTGATCGGTTCGTCCTTTTGCATATGTCCGATGCACGCCTGATTGCATCCGATACAAAACCTGATCCGATGATACTCTCCGCGCAGAGCCTTATTCGGCATATGCGGATCGCAGATCATCGCTCTGGTCATCCCTACCATGTCGGCCTGTCCATTGGCCAGCACCTTTTCAGCGATGACCGGATCGTTGATTCTGGATGTGAGCAAAATCGGAACGGATACAGCTTCCCTGATCCTTGCCGCATGAGGGGCAAAGTGGGCAGGCGGAATCGGTGCCGGCGGAACGATGAAGACCGAACTGGCATAAGTAGATGAACTGCCTCCCACCAAGCTGAAGTAATCGAATCCCCCGATTTCACGATCACAGTACTTTAGAATTTCCAACACTTCATCAAAAGAAAGTCCCTCTTTGACAAAATCGTCTACGCTCAACCTCAGGCCCACCGGAAACTGATCCCCGACTTTTCCGCGAACTGCGGTCACTGTCTCTCGTAAAAACCTCATCCGGTTTTCAAATGAACCTCCGTACTCATCCCGCCGCAGGTTCATGCGCGGTGACCAAAACTGGTTGATCAAATACCCGTGGGAAGCGACGATTTCCACCCCGTCCAGTCCGCCCTTTTGCACCCGTTCGGCCGTTTCTCCATACCCCTGAATGATGGCTTTGATCTCTTCGGCAGCCAATTCCCTCGGCATGATCCGAAAGCGGTCAGACGGCACGGGTGAAGGGGCGAGCGGAACAGCCGGGCCAGAGGGAGAAATCTCCTTGCCAGGGTGGAACAGCTGCACGAACATCTTCGTTCCATAAGGATGAACAGCCGCCGCCAGTTGTTCGTAATACGGGATGACCCCGTCATGGTGGGCCGCAATCGTATCCGAGGTCATCGAGGCGCTGGGGTGTACGGCATTCGCCTCAAGCACGATTAATCCTGCCCCGCCCCTCGCCCTTTCCCGGTGGTAGTGGATCAGTCTTTGAGTCGGCAGACCATCCTGGACATATGTGGTCATGTGGCCGGTGCTCAATATGCGGTTTTTGATCCAGATGCTGCCGATTTGCTTTGGGGTAAAAAGAAAGCGAAAGGTCGTCAAGCGTGATATCCCCCTCAATTCACGATATTTCTCTGGTTGAGATTCCCCCGCCAAAAGCCTCCGACAGAATGCGTGATGTCATAAGAGATAATGAAGGCCTTGGCATCTGTCTGTTTGATCGACGACAGCAGATCAGCGTATTCTTTGCGCTTGGCGATGACCAGGTAGACCTTTCTGTAGCCGCTTGCGCCTTGCCCAAGCCAGGTGGTCACTCCGTATCCTCTGTCCCGCAGCTTTTGCTCCAATTCAAGCTCGTTGTCCGTGATGATCTGCAGTCCGATGTACCCCAAGGCGATTTTTTGCTCAATATAGGTTCCCAGCAAAATTCCGGCCCCGTAAGACGCGCTGTAGATAAAAATGCCCCAAAACGATTCAAGGTTGTTCAGCACAAGCGCAAGCCCGTAGATGTACACCAGAATTTCAATCGTGCCGATCATGGCGGCCAGGAGCTTCCGGCCCTTGATCATCAGTACGACCCGAAAGGAATTAAGCGAAACGTACGTAATTTGAATGAGACCCATCAATACGTAAACCATTGTCCTCGACCCCAGTCTCTCGTCATTGGTGCAGCCAGTTTTTTCATCGGATGTTTGAAATCGTTTGCAACATTCCAGTCGTGCCGCCGTCATGGATGTATCATCAAGTCAATATGCTCCTTAAGCGCCTGGATCGCTTTGTTCAGATCACCCGTTCGACAGACTTGCAGCAGCCTCTCATGAGGTTCGACGAACTCGGCCAGGTATTGGTCGGGATATTGCTGCTCCAAGTGCTGGTAGGCGTAGTGCAGACGGATGCGATTCATGATCGTCTCCCAGACCGTGGTGATGCTCCCCATCCCTGATGACTCGATAATCACCTGGTGGAATTGAAGATCCAGTTCCACGATCATATACAGTTCCTGCAGGATAACCCCCTTTTTCATCTCCTGGATGATGCTGGCGAGTGTGTCGTACGTTTGCTCATTCCATAGATGAAGCCCCTTTTTCAGCGCGTAGGTCTCCATGTTCCTTCGCATCGGAATCAGCAGTTCGACGACTTCCTCCTCTGATATAGCGGCCACCTTTGTCTCCTTGTACGGGGTCGATATGACGTAGCCTTCCATTTCCAGCTGTTGAATGGCCTCCCGGATCGGCCCCCGGCTCACTCCCAGATCGCTTGCGAGCTGAGTTTCCGTAAGCTTGTCGCCTGGACGCAAATTCCCCTGAAAAATCAACTTCCGAATCTCATTGGCGATACGATACCTCATGGAGGATTTGGCAATGCTGTGTTTCAAATCCATCACTCTTTCCTGACGAAACAAGAATTGTTGTTGCAGTGTTAGTTGTTAGATTGTTAATTGTAGACAACGTTTCGTGTCTCGATATTACAATATTACGATTATTTTGTAAACAATTGATTTAGACAAATAAAAAGACGGCCCAAGCGGATTGATGCGTTCCGCTCGGGACATCCTTTCAGCCTGCTATGTCATTCCTCTCGACCCGTCCTGTTCCTGCGCATGCCAAGCTGCCCGATGATTTCCCGAATGGATACCACCGCGATGAACAGCATGCCGACACCGCCCCAGAGAAAGACCAGCCAGTTGTAAACCGAATACATCGACAGCGTCATGCTTCACCCCTCCTACATGTTGACCCGGTGCTCAGGCTGATACTGCTTCAGCTTCCCAAAGTCGAATCGGGACTTGGAAAACGGCAGCGACAGCAGAATCAGCAGAAACGGTACGCCCAGCGACAGCATATTGCCGACGAACCAGTTGATCTCGTCATCGGAAATGGCGAAGTACGCGGTTAAACCGGCAGCCAAACCGAGAAAAATGGAAACAAACGCTCCCCGGGTGTGCAGCCTTGGCGACCAAAGGCCGATGATCAGGGCTGCGGTCGGGGCGGCGAACAGGATTCCGCTGAAGATATCGAGCTTTAACAAGGAGACCCCGTCAAGCAGCATGGCACACAGCCCGATGACGATCCCCGCCAGCAGGATAACTCTTTTGCCGAACCTCGTCTGCTCCTTTTCTTCCGCCTGCCGGTTGAGATATTTTTTGTAAAAATCGATCGTAAACATCGCCTGGACGCCAGCCAAACCGTTGCCGCCGGTGGTCAATCCGGCCATGAAGATCAGGATGACAAACGCGACCGCCCCAAAGCTGCCGAGGAAGTGGCTGAAAATATACGGCGCCGCACCAGTCGTGACCGCCAGTTCTTCGGGTGTCACGCGAAGGGCGAACACGCCGCCGCCCACGACATTTCCAAAGATGATCGGGATGGGCAGCCAGGCGAGGATCGTGCCGACCAGATACGCCCACATCAAGCTGCGGGAATTGGCCGCCGAGGCAGCTGTCGAGTAGTACCCCTGGCTCAGCAGCACCTGCCCCATCGCCACGACCACGGCGGAAAATCCGTAGCGCAATCCGGCTGCGCCAAAGAAATTCAGCGCCTCCGGGTTGTAATTGGGGTTGGCAGGGTTGCTCTGTGCATCGAGCAGCCCGTTGTACATGTTTTCCAGGCCGATTTCCTTGATCAAAAGCGGAACCGTAATAAATACCACAAGCATAATGACGAAGAATTGAAAGACGGAATTAAAAATCGAGCCGCGCAGACCGGCAACCGCGATATAGCCGGCAAACAGGACCGCCGAGACGAACGCGACCAGCTTGTAGTTCATCCCGAAGGCGTATTGAAACGCATAGGCGATGCCCACCGACTGCATGACACAGACGTACAGGACGAGGGCGACGCCAAAGGCAAAAAACAGGTTGGCCAGCCGCTCGCCAAATCGCTCGCGGATAAATTCGATAAAAGTAGTCGTCCGCGGCATTACCTTTCTTAAACGGAGCGCGACGGGAATGAAGATGACAAACGGAACGATGGCCCCCCAACCGTAGTTGAAGCCGCCGCTGACGCCAAACCAGATGCCCGCCTCGGACGCGCCCATGATCGTGCCTGTCCAGACCCAGGCGGTAAATACGCTCGCCGATATAATGCCAAATGGAATCCGTCTCCCCGCCGCCACCAATTCGTCGACGCTGTCGAGGGGAAACCTCTTGTTGAGAAACCACGCGATGAAAAGAAGCGCCGCTCCGAACAAGCAAAAGATCAGATAGCCGGCCGCTGCAGTTGACATTCACACCCCTCCTTTGAAACACTCGCGACAAAAACCATGGCTGTGTCTGAGGATATAGTTTAGTATGTGGATGGAAGCAATTGCAACACTTACCTCCCGTCATATGCAGAACCAGTTTGAAAAACAGATGGAACAGGAACTCTATGAAACGATTTCATACATTTGCAGGAGGATTAGAATTCATACGTAAGCTGAATGAAAAACAAGGGTGTATTTTCTTTTTTCTGCAAACGATTGTCATTCCCAGCCTGCGATTCAAGTTGTGGTGCATTCAGCAACACCCCCCCTCAACATATGAGTCTACCAATCCGACCTATACCAAACCCTATAGACCATTTCATCCCATCCCAGGATAACCTTACATGTAATCCTTCTCGCCAATATCCAGCGCGGCTAAACTCCACATCATAACCAGTCACACACAAAAAAACACCGCTTCATCCGAGATCGCTGCCCTTCAAAAGCAGTGCTCTTTTCTTATTCACTCCTTCTGCCGCACTCCACCCGAATCTTCCCGATCGACTCCGGATTATCCAGCGAGCTCAAATCACCGGGATCCTGATTCAGGTAAGCAGCACGAATGGCCCGGCGCATGATTTTTGCGCTGCGCGTCTTCGGCAGTTCCGAGACAAAGTGCAGCTCTTTGGGCCGGAGCGATTTCCCCAGCCGGTCTGTCACCATCTGCATCAACTCGGCAGACAGCCCTCCTCCAGGGTCCTGCCCCGCGTTCAAGATGACAAAACAGACGGGCACTTCGCCTTTCAGCTCATCCGGGACGCCGATGACGCCCGCTTCCATCACAGCGGGGTGGTCGACCAGAATCGATTCGATCTCGGCAGGTCCCATCCGCTTGCCCGCTACATTCAGCGTGTCGTCGGAGCGTCCGATGATGGTCCAAAAATCATCATCGCCCCGCAGCACGGCATCGCCGTGAATCCACGTGTCGTCCCATACCGTCCAGTAGGTGTTTTCATAACGTTCGGGATCCTGCCAAAAACCGTGCGTCATGCCCAGCCAGGGCTGTCTGATGACCAGTTCGCCGGCGGCTCCCCTGACCGGCCGCTTCTGCAGGTCGTAAACATCGGCATCCATGCCGAGCAGAGCGGAGTTGAACCCGCCGGGGGCGATTGGCTTCAAGAGGGTGTTGCTGACAATGCCGCCGCCAATCTCCGTGCCGCCGGAGATGTTCAGGATGGGCACTTTGCTGTGGCCCGCTTTTTCGAACAGCCACATCCAGGCCCGCGGATCCCACGGCTCGCCCGTCGAGGCGATCCCCTGCAGGCTGGACAGGTCGAAGCGGCTGGGCAATTCCTCCCCGTACTGCATAACGGAGCGGATCAGCGTGGGGGCAATGCCTAACAGCGATACCCGATGCTTCTCCACCGCCGCCCACAGCCGGTCGGGACGGGGATAATCAGGTGCGCCTTCGTAGAGCATGACGGCCGCGCCATTTGCCAGCGCCCCGAATACGACGATCGGCCCCATTACCCAGCCCATGTCTGTAAGCCACAGGACCGTCTCGCCGGGATGCAGGTCGAGATTGTACCCGAGCTCAAAGGCCGCCCGGATGGCAAAGCTGCCGTGTGTGTGGACGGTGCCCTTCGGCCGCCCGGTAGTGCCCGACGTGTAGATGATCACGAACGGGTCCATGCTGCCCATCCGCTCTGTCGGCGCTTCCCCGGCGCCTGCCTCCAGCTCGGACCAGTCTACGTCCCTGTCCGGATGCCAGGCTGTCTCCCTGTTGTACCGCCGGACGACCACGACCTTTTCCACACAGCCGGCCATCTCTGCCGCCTGGTCTGCCACTTCTTTCATCGGTATGAACTTGCCGCGGCGAAGCTGTCCGTCTGCGGTGATCAACATCTTCGCCTCCGCGCTGACCAGCCGCTTGGCGATGGGATCAGCGCCAAACCCTGAATATGCCGCCGTAAATATGGCCCCGATCTTGGCGATGGCCAGCACGGCCACGACCGTTTCGGGAATCATCGGCAAGTAGATGCCGATCCGGTCGCCCTGCCGGATTCCCTGCCGCTTTAGTCCATCGGCTACGCGGTTTACCCGCGCAGCCAACTCCCGGTACGTGTACTTCTCCACCGCTCCGTCTTCCCGCTCCCAGATGAGCGCCAGCCGCTCGGCAGACGCGGGATCGCGCAGCCATTTGTCCAGCGCGTTGTGGACGACATTAAGCTTGCCGCCGACAAACCACTCGGGCCACTTCATCCCGCGAGAGAGGTCAAGCGTCTGCGTATACGGCTCAAACCATTCCGTCCCGACCGCTTTCTCCGCCTCTCCCCAAAACCAGGCGATGTCGCCAATCGACGCCTGGTACAATTGATCGTAATCCTGGAACCCCTGCTGCGTCATCCAACGATACAACCGCGATCTTTGCAGGGTCTCCGCTGATGGAAACCACACCGGTTCGGCCACAGCCTTCCCTCCTCACTTCCCGTAAATAAAAGTCTTGGTACCGGGATCGTACTTGACGGGCCCTTCTACTTTCTCCAGCTTCCCGCCTTTTGCCTGGGTCAGGAACAGCGTCGTCTGTCCGTAGCGCGTATCTGGCGTGTAGAACACGTCGTGGTACAGAGAACCGTCCCAATCCTTCAACGTCTCCATCTGCGCAATGAAGTTGTCCCAGGTGAGGTTGTCGCCGCTGCGCTTGATCCCTTCCACGAGGATTTGCGCCGCCGCCCATCCCGCCTGGGCGCTGCCGTTCGGGCTGGAACTCGGAAAATCCTTTGTAAATTGGTCGAGGAATTCCTTCAGCTTGGGATTGTCTGTCTCATCGATGGTAGGCGTGGACAGCGATGAATACACCCCGTTCCAGCTCTCCCCCGCCAGGTCGAACATCACCTTTTGGTCCATCCCGATGGCGTAGGTGACCATCAGTGGAATATTTGTTGCGTCGATCTTGGCCAGCTGGGTTCGCAGCGCGGCGGCCGGCTTCTGCACGCCTGTCATGATGATGACATCGGGACTCAGCTGCTTGAGCTTCTGGGCATGGGAGCTGAAGTCGACATCCTGCACGTTGTAGGGAAGCTCCCCGGCGATCTCGACTCCGCCCAGCGACTGGGCATACTCCTTGGCTCCTTTTAGCCCTTCTTTCCCGTAGTCGTCATTCTCGTAGATGATCGCGATTCGCTTGGCGCCCATTTTCTTAACAGCGTAGTCGACGAAGAACTTCCCTTCAATGTTGTAGTTCATCTGTGCGCCAAACCAGTTTTTGCGGATCGGCTCAAGAAAGGCGCTGGTAGACGCCGGGGACGGCCCGACCATCGGGATTTCCGTGAACAGCGATTCCGCCGCCTGGTGGCAGGGCGTACAGGTCGTCGCCACGATGGCAAACACCTTGTCCTCCTGCACCAGCTTGGTCGCTACCGGCACGGTTTTGCTCGGCTGGTATTCGTTGTCGTAGGCGATCAGCTTCAACTTCCGGCCGTTGACGCCGCCCTGCGCGTTCACCAGGTTGACGTATGACTGAATCCCCTGCCGGATGGTGTCGTAGTTGGCGGCAAATCCGGTCTGCGGACCAAAGTGGCCGATCAGAATCTCGCTGTCTGTCACCCCTTGGGCATACTTGCCATTGCCGGATGGCGACGATGTTCCGCCTGCGCCGCACCCGGCCAAACCGATCGCCAGCAGGGAAGCGATCAGCATCGTTCCAAACCGCAACAATCTGTTTTTCTTCATGAATATCCTCCTCACATGGGACCTTCCCCTGAATGGGGAAGTCCTGATCTTCACCCTCCCAGATAAAGCCGCTTGATCTGCTCGTTTTGCTTCAGTTGATCACTGTTCCCTTCCAGCTCGATTCTCCCGTTTTCCAGCACGTAAGCGTAATCGGATATTTCCAACGCTTTGTGGGCGTTCTGCTCCACCAGGAGGATAGCAGTGCCCTCGTCGTTGATTCTCTTGATGATGCCGAAGATGTCGCGGACAATATTGGGAGCGAGCCCGAGCGAGGGTTCGTCCAACAGCAGCAGCTGCGGCTTTGCCATCAGCGAACGGCCGATGGCCAGCATCTGCTGTTCGCCGCCGCTCAACGTTCCCGCGATTTGCCTCAGGCGCTCTTTCAGCCGGGGAAAATAGCGGAACACCTTTTCAAAATCCGCTTTGACCTCGTCGTCCCGGCGGGTGTACGCGCCGATTTGCAGGTTTTCCTCGACGGTGAACTTGGGGAAAATGCGCCTGTTCTCCGGGCAGTGGATGATCCCCTTTTTCACGACGTCACTGGCGCTCTGCCTCAAGAGCGACTCCCCGGCAAACTGGATCGTCCCTTCCTTCGGCTGCACCTGTCTTGAGATCGCTCGCAAGGTCGTCGATTTCCCCGCTCCGTTTGCCCCCAGGAGAGCTACGATGCTCCCCGGCTTTACCCGGAGCGAAACGCTGCGCAGGGCATGCACATAGCCGTAATGGACAGACAGGTTTTCAATGGCCAGCACCTGTCTCCACCTCCCCCAAGTACGCTTCGATCACTTCCGGGTTTTGCTGGACCTCATAGGGCAAACCTTCGGCAATCTTCCTCCCGAAGTTCATCACGGTGATGTAGTCGGATATGTTCATCACGAGCGACATGTCGTGTTCGATCAAGAGAACGGTAATCCCCATCTCCTCCTTCAATCGCTTGATCAGCTCACCCAGGTGTTCCGTCTCTGTCGGATTCATCCCGGCAACCGGCTCATCCAGCAGCAGCAGTTTGGGCCTGGTCATCAGCGCTCGGCCAATATCTACCATTTTTTGGTACCCGAAGGGAAGGTTTCGTACCTCTTCGCCAGCCATCTGCGACAGGCCAAGCAGCTCCAAGACTTCCTCCGCACGCTTCCCTGCCTCCCTTTCCGATTTGCGGAACGACGGCAGGCGAAACGCGATCGCAAACGGATTTTGCTTGATCACAGGATGCAGTCCGGTCAACAGGTTGTCGATGACGGACATTTTCGAGAACAGCTCGACGTTTTGAAAGCTGCGGGCGATTCCCAGGGAAATGATCTGGTACGGCTTGTATCCGCCGATGTCCTCCCCTAGAAAACGGATGCGCCCGGAGTGGGAAGTGTACAGTCGATTGATGCAGTTAAACGTCGTCGTTTTGCCCGCTCCGTTGGGGCCGATCAGCGAGTAAATCTGCCCTTCCTGCACTGTGAAGGAAAGCTGGTTGATCGCCGTCAGGCCTCCAAAAGCAAGGGTCACGTTCTCAAATGTTAACAAATGGGCTCACCTCGCCTTCTCCTTCGGTTTGCGCCGCTTGTGCCTGCCTCCTCCGCCGCTTCCACAGCGAGGCCAGCCCATGCGGCAAAAACAGGATGACCGCCCCCATCGCCAGGCCAATGACTGCATTGGTGACGCCGATCCACCTGTCCGTCATGTACGGCAAAAGCGTCAGCAGCGCCGCACCGAGGATCGATCCCGGCAGAGAAGCCAGGCCGCCGACGACAATCATCGCCAGGAGCAAGAACGACGTCGTCAAGGTGAAGTCGTTCGGACTGATAAAGCCGACCATGAAGACGTAGAGTCCGCCGGCCAAGCCGGTGAAGAAAGCGCTGAGGGCAAACATGAACGCCTTGTACAAAGCAACGTTGATGCCCATGACCTCGGCTGCGATCTCGCTTTCCCGGATCGCGATAAACGCTCTGCCCAAACGGCTGTGGATCAGGTTGTAGATGATCCAGGCCAAAAACGCGGTGACGAAGACGACCAGATAGTAAAACGGCGTGCTGCCGGCAAATAAACTTGGCTTTTTGACCGTGATCCCGGCAAACCCGCCGGTCAAGGAGTCCCATTTCATCGCGATCAGCGGAATCGACACGGCAAATCCCAAGGTGGCGACGGCGAGAAAGTGCCCCTTTAGTCTGACAGCCGGAATCCCGATCAAGAGCCCGATCACTCCCGTCACCACGCCGCCGAGCGGCAGGGCAAGCCAGAATGTCACCCCCAGCTTGGTGGAAAGAATCGCCGCGGCATATGCGCCGATCGCCAAAAATCCGGAGTGGCCGACGGAGATTTGCCCCCCGTACCCGGTCAGGAGGTTGAGCGCCATCGCCGATATGGCGTAGATGCCCACCATGTTGATCAGGATGAGGTAGTAGTTGGAGCCGCCGACGATCAATGGATAGAAAAGAATCAGGATCGCCGGCAGCCACAGCCATTTATGCTGCAGGAGCATTTTCACGCGCTTCACACCTTTCTTGCCTGGCTGACGCCAAATAGGCCATTGGGGCGAACGTAGAGAATCAGGATGATCAGCAAAAAGACAAACGGCGCTTTCAGTTCCGCAGATATATAGGTAGCGATCAGATTTTCCAGCACGCCGATGCACAAGCCTCCGGCAACTGCTCCGGGCAGGCTGACAAATCCGCCCAAGACGGCTGCGGCAAACGCCAAAATCGCGATTTCCTGCATCATATTGGGATCGAGGAAGGTAATCGGCGCGATCAGCATGCCGGCCACTCCGCCCAAAACAGCGCCGATAGCCCACGTCCAGGTGAATATCCCCGTCACCTTGATGCCCATCAGCTCAGAGGTCTGCATGTCCTGGGCCGCCGCCCGCATCGCCAGTCCCGTCCGCGTGTACTGGAATAGTACGTAAAAAACACCCATTAATAGTAGAGAGACACATAAGACGAAAATCTCGTTCGGCTTGATGTACACCTGTCCCAATTGCAGCGGTTCCCCCGCTATCGCCTCCGGGTAGCCGACAGGGATATATCCCCAGATGATTCCCGCCACCCCGCGGATCACCATGTAGAGCGCCAGCGTCAGCACCAGTTGATTCAACAGCGGCGCCCGCTGCACGGGCTTCATGATGAACCGCTGGATCACGTTGCCGAGCACAGCCGCAAACAGCAGGGCAAGCAGGAATGCTGCATAATAAGGAAGCCCGTATCGTTGAAGCAGGATGTAGCTGACGAACGTCGTCAACATCGCCATTTCTCCCTGGGCAAAATTAACCACGTCCGTCGTTTTGTAGATCAGCACCAGCCCCAGTGCCGCCAAACCGTAGATGCACCCAATGGTCAATCCGCTTGCAATGGTTTGCAAAAGCATTCCCGGCCTTCCCCTCCTCCGTCATTTCGCCTTGATTTGTACTATGTATATGGAGGCACGTCCAAAAAATATGCCTGCACCGCTCATGGTGTTCATGACGAGAAAGATGTGCTATAATACTAATAACCAATCATCCTATGTTTGGAGGTATATGTTTTTGGCACTGCAAAAACCAAATCGTTTTTCCCTGGTAGAACAAGTGGTAGCACAACTGGAATCCCTGATTGAATCGGGGCAGTGGCATGTAGGCATGCGCATCCCTGCCGAACCGGAGCTGGTCGCCGAGCTTGGCGTAAGCCGCAATACTTTGCGCGAAGCGATCAGGGCCCTGGTTCATGCCGGAATGCTTGCGACAAAACAGGGAGATGGCACCTACGTCTGTTCCGCGAGTGCTCTCGGGGCTGTACTCAAGCGGCGGATCAGACAGTCAAATATCCTGGAGACGCTGGAGGTCCGGTATGCGCTGGAACGGGAGGCGGCATGTCTGGCCGCGGCCAGACGCACGGAGGAAGACATCGAAACGATGCGTTCCCATTTGCTCGTCTGCGATCAAGCCAAGAAAACCGGTGATCTCCAGGCTTATATGGAATCAGACATCAGGCTGCACCAGACGATTGTACAGGCTGCGCACAACAGCGTACTGATCGATCTGTACGAGCACATGACGGAGGCTTTGCACCTGTCGGTCAACAGTCTGTCGGAATGCGCGCTGCATCTTGAAACCCATCAAAGCATCCACCAAAAATTGGTAGACGCGATCATAGAGAAAAATGCCGCCAAAGCGATGGAAGCGGTCCATGCGTACATCGAAAAAGTCAAAGGCGAAATACAGCGGGAGTTGGAGGAAGAATCATGAGTGTTCCAGCAAAAATACAATCTACTGCCAGGGCTGCCGCCTACGAGAAGAGATGGCTGCTGGTCCTTGGCATCTTATTTATCGGAGCGGTCCTGCGGGCCCCGCTTACATCTGTCGGGGCATTGGCCGGATCGATCCGTGACAGTCTGGCCATCTCCAATACGACGGCCGGGGTTCTGACGACCTTGCCTTTGCTCGCTTTTGCGCTGCTTTCGCCGTTCGCTCCCACACTGTCCCGCCGCTTTGGGATGGAGCCTGTGCTGTTCGCCGCACTAAGCTTGCTGACGGTCGGCATCGGCCTCAGATCCCTGGGCGGGATCGGAACCTTGTTTCTCGGCACCATCCTGCTGGGCCTGGCCATCGCCGTCTGCAATGTCCTTTTGCCCGGCTTGATTAAAAGAGAGTTTTCCCAGAAGATCGGAATCATGACAGGCGTCTATTCCGTCTCGATGAATCTATGCGGGGCCATTGCTTCGGGCATCAGCATCCCGCTCGCCTTCGGACTGGGCCTCGGCTGGCACGGAGCGCTCGGGTTCTGGGGCATCCTGTCCATCGTCTCTCTCCTCTTCTGGCTGCCGCAGATGCGATCCCGGCGCCAACCGGCGGCAGCAGCCGACAGCACGAAAGGGACGGAGACGGTCAATGTCTGGCGGTCAGGGCTGGCTTGGCAGGTCACGTTCTTCATGGGCCTGCAATCCCTGCTCTTCTACACGGTGATCGCCTGGCTCCCGGAAATCATGAAACAGCAGGGACTCGCCGCCGATTATTCCGGGTGGATGCTGTCGCTGATGCAGTTTTCCGTACTGCCGTTTACATTCCTCGTCCCGATCCTCGCCGGCCGTCTGGCCAATCAGCAGCTCTTGGCCGGGATCACCGCCTCACTGTTTTTCTGCGGGGTACTGGGCGTACTCTACGGCAGTACGGCGCTGATACCGCTGTGGGTGATCATGATGGGGATCGGCGCAGGTTCTGCCTTTAGTCTGTCGATGATGTTTTTCGGCCTTCGCACTAAGACGGCTCAACAATCGGCGGAGCTGTCAGGTATGGCGCAATCGTTTGGATACCTCCTGGCCGCCGTGGGACCGACGCTGTTCGGCTACCTGCACGATGCCACACAAGGTTGGACGGTGCCGCTGTACATGCTCGGCACAGTGGCGATCCTCCTCTTCATCTTCGGCCTTGGCGCAGGCAGAAATCGGTATGTGGGTGAAAGGAAAATATATATAGAAGGGAAGAGAAAAGATGTTTGATAAAATACTCGTCGCGATTGATGGTTCGGAAATGAGTCGCAAAGCGTTTGAGGCAGCACTCAGCATCGCAAAATCGAATCAGGCCCGGCTTACGATTCTTCACGCTGGAAAAGAAGCGGTTTTTTCCTCCTCCTGGATTGGCGGTGCCATGTACATCCCCCAAGGTCAATTCGCCGAAATGATGGAAGAAGTCGAAAAGGAAGGCAACAAATTGCTGAGCCACGCCAAAAAACTAGCGGAAGAGGCCGGTGTAGACGCCGAAACTCTCTACGTAAAAGGAGACCCGGCCCTCACCATTCTGGAAAAGGGCAAAGCTGGCGGTTTTAAGCTGATTGTCGTCGGCAGCCGCGGGCTGAGCGGCATCAAGGAAATGATGCTCGGCAGCGTCAGCCATAAGGTGTCCCAGTTGGCAAGCTGTCCGGTGTTGATCGTGCATTGACATTTTTTTACAGATGATCCATTACGAAAAACCATCCCGTTTGCCTTCATAGGTGATTCGGGATGGTTTTTCGTCAAGATGGCATGTCACCGGCAAAATGCGGGACAAACGCGTAATTCTTTTCGCTACTTCAGCAATGACGGGATCCAGGTGGACAGGAACGGTACGAACGAGACGATCAACACGTCGAAAATGAGAAGGAAAATCAAGGGTACGGCTGCCCTTGCGACTCGACTGATCGAGATTTTGGAAATCTGGGAAACCACGAACAAGTCGATGCCAACCGGCGGCGTCACCAAACCGATCGCCAGGTTGACCACCATAATGGTTCCGAAGTGAACCGGGTCGATCCCCAAATTTACCGCTGTGTTAAACAGCAATGGAACGAAGATGAGAATGGCAGCGCCTCCATCCATAAACATCCCGGCAATCAAGAGGAGAATATTGACGATGATCAAGAACACGTATTTACTGGAGATTAAGCCGGAAATCGCATCGTACAACATATCCGGCACACCCGTGATGCTGAGAAAGAAGCCAAACAAACCGGCGGCCCCGATCACAATCATAATGATCGAACTGGAGATCGCAGAGCTTCTCAGTGTCTCGACAAGCTTTTGAAAGCTTATTTCGCGGTAAATCAGAAACCCGACGATGAACGAGTAAACAACGGCAACGACCGATGCCTCCGTTGGCGTAAATACCCCGGAATAGATTCCGCCCAGCACGATGATGGGCATTAACAGCGCCAGTATCGCCTCTTTAAACGCCTTCCCCACATCGCTCATGCTCTTGCGCTCTACCCCGTGGTACCCGCGTTTTTTGGCGATGATATAGGCGCTCACCAGCAGCGACGCCGTGATCAGCAATCCTGGCAGGATACCCGACAAAAACATGTCCCCTATCGAAACCTCTGCGGCAACCCCGTATAAAATCATCGGAATGCTGGGCGGGATAATGACCCCTAAAGCTCCGGCGACAGCTTGATTGGCACTTACGTACTCGATGTGATAGCCTCTGGCCACCATCGCCGGAATGAGGATAGACCCGATCGCTGCGGTCGTCGCCGCCCCCGAACCGGAAATCGCGGCAAAAAACATGGAAGTAACGATGGCCACCATCGCCAAACCGCCGGTGCGATGTCCGACCAATGTTCCGGCAAAGTTGACGAGACGCTGCGACATCCCGCCTGCGGACATGAGATTTCCGGCCAGGATAAAGAAAGGAATCGCCATTAGCGGAAATGAGTTCAGGGCGATAAAAATGCGCTGCGGTATGATCTGCATCGGAAGTGTATCGTGCATCCAGACGCCGGCAATCGTCGCCAGGCTCAATGAGGAGGCGATCGGCACGCTTAAAAACAGGAGAACAAAAAGCAACAGAAAGAAGATCGCGAGCATTTTTTCACCCCTTCGCCTGATTAAACTCTTTGATCATGCTCGAAATCGAATTCAAGAACAGCAGGAATCCTCCGATCGGCAGCGACAAGTAGATCCAAAACATCGAGATTCCCGTTCCCGGCGCAATTTGTCCGGCAAAGTTTTTCGCCAATTTCCAGCCGTAGATGATCAAAATTGCGTAAAAAATCAAAGAAACAACATGGGTGGAGAGCCTGATCCATCTTTTCAAACTGTCTTTTGCCATTTCCGGCACGATCTCTACAGCGATCAGACTTCCTTTGCCAAGCGCCACCGCCGCCCCCATCAGGACCATGAAGATCATTAAAAACCGGGACAGCTCCTCGGACCATGCCAGCGAGGAACCGAACACGTAACGGGCTGCCACCTGCCAAAAGATCAGAATGGACATGACGGCCATAATGACGGCCAAACACCAGCCGCATAGCTTATTCAAGAGATCGATCAGTTGGACGTACCTCTGCAGGATGTCTCTCATCGTCTTCCTCCCGTCTTAGGATCGGAGCGGCGGCATAAAGCCGCCACCCCCGCTATCCCGTCTAGTATTTATAGTTTCTCACCTTGTCGATCATCTCTTTACCGATCTGCGGCGCCCACTTTTCATAGACGCTTTCTGCCTTGGCTTTAAAAGATTCCTTGTCAGGATTCACAATGGTAATTCCCTGTTCCTTGAAGAAAGCCATCGCTTCGTCAATCTTGTCCTGATTCGCTTTCCGTCCGATCGGAACAGCGTACTGAGCAGCTTTCATCACGGCATCCTGCTGTTCTTTCGTCAGCGAGTCGAAAGTCGCTTTGCTCATCGCCAGCGGCGCGGGAGAGAATCTGTCTTCCAGCAGCGTCACATGAGACTGAACTTCGTAAATCTTCGACGATTTGATCGTCGCCGGCGAATTGGAATGCCCGTCAATCACCTTCTGCTGAAGAGCCGTAAACACTTCGGTCCAGGCCATCGGCGTCGGATCTGCGCCGTAGGCTTTCCAGGTATCGATCTGGACTTCATTTTCCTGGACGCGTATTTTCATGTGTTTGACATCATCAACCGTTTGCAGCGGCTTGTTGGAAGTAGTGGTGACGAAACCGTTTTCCATCCACCCGAGAATTTTTACGTTTGCCGCCTGCTCAAATTTTTCGGACAGCTCCTGGCCGATCTCACCGTCCAGTACAGCATGTGCGTGGTCCAGATTGTCAAATAGAAACGGCAGGTCAAACATGTTGAATTCTTTTACCCAGTTGCCCATCGGCCCGGCGGAAATCAACCCCATGTGCAGGGAGTTGAGCCCCATCATTTCGAATACTTCCCGCTCTCCTCCAAATGTGTTGTTGTAGTAAATTTTGACGGAGAGCTGACCGTCTGTCAGGCGCTCCAGTTCCTCTTTAAACGCCTTGGCCGCGATGTCGAATTTCGCCCCTTCCGGCTCCGGAATGCTGAGGTTGAATACCTTTTTCTCGCCTCCGCCAGCGCCCGCGCCATTTTCGGAAGCTCCTGAACCCGCAGAACCTGTAGACGTTCCGCCGCCTCCGCAGCCAGTCAACGTCAAGGCCAATGCTGCCACTACTGAAAGCCATTTCACTGTCTTCTTCACGATTATTCCTCCCTTTTCTATACAGCTGTTTAGGTAAATGCTCGATCGAATCCGCCGAAGCGGAGATGTGTTATTGATTGGGGTACACCATGACTTTCAAGCTGCCGCTTTTATTGGTGTGCGCCTGCTCCATCGCCTGCTGAATTTCATCAAGCGAATACCGGTCGGTAATGATTTCGTCTACCGGAAAGTCCCCGGAAGCCAGCAGTTCGATCGCCAGCGGATAGGTGTTTGTGTAGCGGTAGACCGAGTAGAGATTGATTTCCTTTTGCAGCATCAGGGTTACGTTCAGCGGAACCGCTTCCTCTGCGGGAAACCCGATGACGACCAGGGCGCCGCCGCGCTTGACCAGTTCAACCGACGACTGCAGGGCTTTGTCGTTTCCAGAGGTCTCAAGGACTACGTCTGCACCAAGGCCTGCCGTCAACGATTGGATCTCGTCCCCGACGTTTTTCTCGGCGACGTTGATCACTTTCGTCGCACCCAGTTTCTTTGCCGCCTCCAGACGAAGGGGAACCACGTCACAGGCGATGATCTCTTTCGCTCCAAACACCTTGGCGGCCATCACCGTCATTAAGCCAACAGGTCCCATCCCGATAATCGCCGCGGTAGACCCCGGTTCGAGGCCTCCTCTTCTGACCGCATGCAAACCGACTGACAACGGCTCGGCCAGCGTTGCATGTTCGAACGACAAGTGGTCAGGCAGCGGAAACAGAAAATCTTCGCGGTGCTTGAGGTACTGCACGAATGCCCCTTTAACCGGCGGCGTAGAGAGGAACTGCACATCAGGACACAGATTGTACCTGCCTTCCTTGCACCACTTGCAGCTCATGCAGGTGACCCATGGTTCGATTGCCACGCGGTCTCCAAGCTGAAATCGGGTCACTTTGTCGCCTATGGCGACGACTGTTCCCGCGCACTCATGTCCCTGTATGTGCGGATACTGCACCAGGCGCTTGCCAATTCGCCCGTGAGCGTAATAGTGGACATCCGAACCGCATACTCCCACGGCCTCGACCCTGATCAGCACCTCGGTGCCGGTTACTTCCGGAACGGGAATCTTCCTGACGTTGACCTCCAGTGGTTTATCCAGAAACCCCGCCTTCATCGTCTCCGGAAGAGCCGCATGATTCGGGCGGCCATCCGCTTCCGTCTTCAACATGTCTTCCCTTCCCCTTTCTTCCTCTGGGATTCTCCTGCCGCTCTCTTTTTGAATGGCCGGCAGCAGCTTTTCAGTAAGCGCTTACCTTAGCAAAAAAAAACCAATTTCTATTCGTCGTAGCGAATCAATACCTTCGCTCCTTTTTTCTCTTCACACATCTGAAACGCTTCCTGCCAGCGGCTCAGTTCGAAGATATCCGTTAGCAGCGGAGCAAGCTTGATTTTCCCTTGGCCGAGGATGCTCATGACTCGGTCCCAGGTCTGCATCGAGTGGGCAAGCGACCCAAACACTTCAAGCTGTTTGTACAGGATCGTGTCAAAATCAAGCGTAACTTCCTTGCCTACGATCCCTACTTGAATGTACTTGCCGCGTTTCTTAAGCGTTTTCAAACAGTTGCGGATAGAGGGTCCCGCTCCGGCGCATTCGATCGCAACGTCTACACCGATGCCGTTTGTCTCTCTATGTACGACAGCCTCCAGGTCCTCGCTGCTTACATTTACGATGAGGTCTGCCCCCATTTTTGCCGCCAGCTCCAGCCGCATGGAATCGACGTCTGTACCTGCCACAATCACCTTGCTGCCCTTCATATTCAAGAGCGAAAGGCAGACGAGACCGATGGGACCAGGACCGGATAAAAGAACGGTGTCTCCTACGCGGATCTCGGTCAACTCTTCGATAGCTTGTACCGCGCAAGCCAGCGGTTCGGCAAGGGCTGCTTCTTCCAACGTTACCGAGTCGGGAATCTTGTACACCATATCCTCTCTCACGACGACGTACTTGGTAAAACTGCCGTTGACACCGTGTCCCATCCCCCGACGCTCCGGGCAGAACATGTAGTGGCCCACTTTGCAGTACGGACATGTGCCGCATGTCACCGCCGTCGACGGCAAAACGGTCACCCGATCGCCCTTTTTGTACTTCGCAACCCCATCCCCTACCTCAGAAACAATCCCGGAAAACTCATGCCCCATAATGACCGGAGGGTAATTTTTAAATGTGTCATGGTAAATGTGCAGATCGGTACCACATATGCCGGTATAGGCTACCTCAATTTTCACGCTGTTCGCCTGACAGCCCGGCTCCGGAACGTCGATCACTTCGACATGGCCGATACCCGGTCTCGTCTTCACGAGTGCCTTCACAGTTAAAACACCTCTCTCGTTTCTTTCATTCTATCCATTGGGTTAAGCGCTTTACTAAGTTCATGTTTTGAATTATAGACTAGATTGTTCTAAATTTAAAGATACTTTTCATCAGTTTTTTTATTTTTTCTCTTCGGATCAGAAAAAAACCCTTCCCGCGAAGTGTATCGCGTGAAGGGTTGGCTTAGCATTGCATTATCCGTGCTTTGCTGTAGAACCGCGTACGACCAATTCAGGCAGGAGCATGATCCGCTGCTTGTATTTTTTCTGACCGTTGATTTCTTGTACGAGCAAATTCATCACTTGCGTTCCCATATCCCTGATCGGCTGGGCCACGGTAGTCAACGGCGGATCGATGGCCGACGCCCAAACGGTATTGTCAAATCCGACGATTGACAGGTCAGCCGGGACGGACATTCCCCGTTCGCGAGCGGCCTGAATCGCTCCTACCGCCAACAGGTCATTGCAGGCAAAAATCGCTGTAGGAGGATCCTCTGACCGCAGAAGCTTCTCCGCCAGCTGCTTGCCGCTCTCCACATTGGATTCACGGACGTACTCGACTTCCTTGCCATAGGAAATACCGGCTTCGTCGAGCGCAAGCCTGTATCCGCGCATCCGCTCTCTATTGCTCCACAGATCGCGGGCGATAATGGCGATTTTTTTATGGCCGAGACCGATCAGATGAGAAGCTGCCTGATAGCCGCCGAGGCAGTCGTCAATCGCTACGGTGTCGACTTCAAGGGAAGGAATTTCACGCGCTAGGATGGCAAGCGGCACCTTTTGCTTGATTAATTCCTTGACCGCATCGATATTTTCAAACCCGGAGGCGAGAATGATTCCATCCACACTCTTCTGCAGCAATAGTGAGATGTACTTCGCTTCCTTGTCAGGCTCGTAGTCCGTGCTGCAGATCACGATGTTGTAGCCCAGTACATGAGCGTGATCCTCGATGCTGCGGGCGAGCCCGGAAAAAAACGGGTTGGCCAGATCCGGAATCATCAATCCGATCGTGTAGGTAGATTTGCCGGTTAAAGCAGAAGCGACCACACTGGGTTGGTAATTCATTTCCTTCATAATATTCAAAACAAGTTTTCTCGTCTTTTCGCTGATCCTGCCAGTGTTGTTGATTACCTTCGATACAGTTGCAATCGATACCCCGGCAGCCTTTGCGACATCATATATGGTTGGTTTCATCGTAAAAACCTTCCTAATCTATTGATAAAAAGCCATACCTATCCTACGAATAAGGAAAGCGCTTTATCGATATAGTATACAGGAATTTATCTGGTTTCGCAATACGCCGAAGACTGCTGCCTGCCCGGGGGCTATCGAGAGACTCTATCGACTGCTTCTATGCCTGTCCTTCCTTCCTGCCTGCCTGCCGTGCAAATCACTTCACCGGCGATCGCAGCAGAGACGTCACCTTGTCTCCAACCTCTCGCGTCGAAGCTGTGCCTCCCATATCGGGCGTAAGCGTATCCGCCTCGACCAGCATGTCCTCGATCGCTTGCAGTACGGCTTTCCCCCACTCTTCCTGGCCGAAGAAGTCGAGCATTTGACTTGCCGACCAGACCGCAGCCAGCGGGTTGGCAAGGCCCTTCCCGGCAATATCGGGGGCGGAACCGTGAATCGGTTCAAACATCGACGGGTAAGTTCGCTCCGGATTGATGTTGGCCCCGGCTGCCAACCCCATGCCGCCGGCGATGGCCGCTCCCAGATCAGTCAAAATGTCCCCGAACAGATTGGATGTCACCACGATCTGGAACCGCTCCGGCTGTTTGACGAAAAACATGCTGGCGGCATCCACCAGGTAGCTGGTTGTTTGCACATCGGGATACTCCTTGCCCACTTCGGCGAATATCTGGTCCCAGAACACCATGGAGTAGTTCAGCGCGTTTGCCTTGCTGATGCTGGTCAGCGTTTTGCCAGTCGCGCGGGCAACCTCGTAGGCGTAACGGATGATCCGTTCCGTACCCTTGCGGGAGAAAACGCCCGTCTGCAAAACGACCTCATGCTCTTGACCTGGAAACAGCCAATCACCTGCTCCCGCGTACTCGCCTTCCGTGTTTTCCCGGATCACCAGCATGTCGATTTGCTCCCGGCTGACATTGTGAAGCGGACAAGGAGCACCTTTCAACAGGGTGATGGGCCGAAGGTTGACATACTGATCAAATCCTTTTCTGATTTTCAACAGCAAGTCCCACAACGAGATATGATCGGGTACTCCGGGATAGCCGACAGCACCCAAGTAGATCGCTTGAAAGCGGCTCAATTGTTCCAGGCCGTCGTCATCCATCATCTTTCCGTTATTGGCGTAGTACTCGCATCCCCATGGAAAGTGGGTGAACTCAAAGCGGAAACGGCCATCCAGTTCGGCTGCCCTGTTCAGGACCTTGATGCCTTCGGCGATGACCTCTGGTCCGATCCCGTCGCCCGGGATTACCGCTACTTTGTATATGGTCAATGCTGCCACTCCTTTTTACATCGAAAATGAAATCGTATTGTACGCCGGGAGTCCATTGTTCATCGGCACAAACACCTCTCCCTGGATCAGCGGGGTAACGTATTCAATGAACGGCGTGTCTACCGAGCGGGTGCGCCGATCGTACCATTCAGATGGAAACAGCCTCTCGCGCATCGCCACTTCTTGCAAGGAGACAGGTTCATAGGAGACCTTGTAGGGGTGGTGACTGATCCGCTGAAGCGAAACCATCACCCCTGTCTTTCCTGCCCGGGCAAATTGAACAGCCGCCTTCCCTGCCTGAAACGCCTCATCGGCATCTCTCTTGGAAGAAAACAGCATCCCGCTGCGCTGCCAGATACTCGGCAGCACTGTGCGGGCTTGCAACCCGGTTTCGGCGTTGACGATCTGCGATAAATACGTGCTGACACCGCCGAGCTGCGGGCGGCCGACCGGATCATTGGCGATCGATTCTTCCGCGAGCAGCCGTCCTGTGTGATCCCTGATGCCTTCAGAGACGACAGCCAGCGCACTTCCATAGCGACCATACTGCACGTGGATGTCCTGCAGGAATTGGTCGGTGGAGAACGGATCTTCCGGTATGTAGATGAGAGGCGGAATGATCGACTCACACCCGCCGGCCAGCGCACTGGATGCCGCGAGCCAGCCGGCGTTTCTGCCCATCGTTTCCACGATGGTGACGCGCTTGCTGCCCGGCAAGCTTCTGATATCCATGGCAATGTCGAGAACGCACGTGGCGACGAATTTTGCCGCACTGCCAAATCCGGGTGCATGGTCCGTACCGGTCAAATCGTTGTCTACCGTCTTGGGAACGCCAATCACCGTCAGATCGTATCCCATATCTTTCGCCTGCTGCTCGATCATGTACGCAACCTGCATCGAGCCATTCCCGCCGATGTAGAAAAAGTAGCGGATGTCACGTGAGCGCATGTGCTCGATAATGCAACTGACCTCTTCAACAGTCAGCTTGTAACGCCAGGAACCAAGGGCGGCACCGGGACTGAACCGGAGATTGTCCCACGTCACACGGGGAAGGTTCGCCAGGTTGAGGTAATCGCCGTTCAACATGCCGTAGATTCCCCGCTTGGCGCCGTAGATTTGACCCATCCCGTTGCCTTCCAGTGCCTGCTTTAAGATGCCGCAAAGCGAATTGTTGATGACTGCCGTTGGTCCGCCCGACTGAGCGATGAGGCAGTTTCCTCTCACAGTTGCCCACTCCTTTTGTGCTTCCAAATGAAAGACATGACAACGGCTGTGGGTTCCGGCATTTCCCGGACAGTTGTACCGGAACCAGCCGATTTTACCCGCCTGGGGCCGTCTTCCCTTAGCCTTGTCGTTTTTTGGAAACGGCTTCTTTCACGACGTGAACCATATCGTCGACGGAGATACCGTACTTTTTCAGTAGTTGGTCATTCGGTCCTGACTCCGAGTTGCGGTCCTGTACCCCGATTCGCACCATCGGAACGGGCTTGTGCTCGACCAGCACCTCCGCAACCGCACTGCCCAAACCGCCGAATACATTGTGTTCTTCCGCTGTGATCAAAAGGCCGGTGCTTTCGGCTGCTTTCATAATCGCTTCCTTGTCGATCGGCTTGATCGAAGGCAAATGCAGCACCGACACGGAGATTCCTTGCTGCTCCAGCTGTTCAGCCGCTGCCAATGCCCGGCTTGTCTGTGTCCCCGTCGAGACGATGGTCACATCTGTTCCGCTTTTAAGGGTAACCCCTTTCCCTAAGTGAAACTGATACTGCTCTTCGGAGAAGATCTGCGGCAGCGGATCACGCGCGATGCGGATGTATACCGGTCCCTTGTACTGATGGGAAAATTCCATCATTTTTTTCAATTCGATGCTGTCCGCAGGAGCCAGCACCACCATGTTTGCGATGCTCCGCATGATCGCGATATCCTCTAATCCCTGGTGCGTTTTACCCGTACACCCCGTCAAAAGCCCGCTGTATGCGCCAATCATTTTGACATCGAGCTTGGGCTGAGCAATGGAAATGGCGATCTGATCCAATGCCCGTTTGACGATAAACGCAGCAAACGAGCAAACCCATGGCTGGTACCCCACCGTAGCCAGTCCCGCGGCAACGCCAAGCATGTTTTGTTCCGCAATCCCCATCTGCAAAAACTGTCCGGCATTGTGTTCGGCGAGCTTATCCAGTTTGGTGGAATTAGCCAAATCGCCGTCAAGTCCCAGAATGTTCTTGTCTTTTACGCTCATCGCCAGCAAGGTGTCTCCAAAAACGTCCCGCATCGCTGTCTCTTTCCCAGGCTGAATCTGTATCATCGGATCAAACTCCTTTCCCAATCTCTTGCAAAGCCCATTCAAGCTCTTTGTCTGTCGGAATCCGGGAATGCCACAAATAGTTGTTCTCCATAAAGCTGACTCCTTTTCCTTTGACGGTGTGAGCGATAATCAATGTAGGAGAACCGACGTGCCGTTTGGCTTGTTGGCAAGCGGAAATGATTTGCTCCGGATCGTGGCCGTCGATACTGATGACATTCCAGCCAAAAGCCTCCCACCGCGCCTGCGGGTCATGGACCGGTCTGTCGCGTTCGCTCTCTTTTCCGCTCCATCCGTATTGCTGCAGTTTGTTGTAATCCAGGATGACAATCAGGTTGTCCAGGCTATAGCGCACAGCGATATCCGCCGCTTCCCATACCTGGCCTTCCTGTGACTCTCCGTCCCCAAGCATGCAGTACGTATAAAAAGATTTTCCTCTCAGTTTGGCTCCCAGCGCCATGCCAACCGCTGCGGAGATGCCTTGCCCAAGAGACCCTGTAGACATGTCCAGACCCGGCAGCGCCAGCATGTCCGGATGCGCCTGCAGCCGGGAGTCTATCGCATCAAAGGTCGCTAACTCCTCTTGCGGAAAATAACCGCGCAGCGCCAAGACACTGTACAGAGCGATAGCGGAATGCCCTTTGGACAGTACGAATCGATCGCGATCCTCCCACTCCGGCTGCTCCGGTTTGATATTCAATATATCGAAGTAGAGAGCGACAAGGATATCGGTTGCCGACATCGGCCCGCCAATATGGCCCGCTTTGGCATGATGAACCGTCTCTACTATCAGTTTGCGAGCCTGTGCGGATGTCTTTTGCAGTAGGGCCAGTTGATCCGGCTGTATTCCCTCTTTCATTTACGTTCCCTCCTTGGTAGAAACCGTCGTGTGATTCTGATGAAACGACAAAGCTATTCGACAAAAGCTGTTTAAACGAGTAAATACCCCCTATCACAAATCAGGGAAAGCGCTTTACCCAAGTAAAAAAAATAAATCGGACAAAAGCTCGAACAGAGTTTATCCTAATTCTAGTTAACCGCTTTCCCTTTTTTATGTTATTATATGCCACTCTTCTAAGAAATTAAAGTATATTTTCAAAAAAATTCTCGCCCTATTGCTTTTACGCAAATCATTAGTCATTTGGTTCATGAACGAGCCTGTGGAAACAATGGAAACTTCCCAAAACCAAAGGTAAAAGGCTTATCTCTTTGGAAACCCCCGAAGTGATAAGCCTTTGATTATAACAGTACTCGTGCCGGCCTCATCTGTTATGTTTATCCGTTTTCTCACTCAAAATGGTCCGCAGCTCTTTGATCTCCTCTTCCGTTATCGATTGCTCTTCAAAAAACTGAACAAGCATCGATTTCATCGTCCCGCCATAAATTCGTTGGAGAAAAGACTGCGCCTCGGCGTATTGACATTCGCTTTGCGAGTATAGAGGAAAGAAAGTGTACACTTTTTGATCCTGATTGACGCCAACTACTTGCTTTTTTACCAGGCGATCCAAAAGGGTACGGATCGTTTTGGGCTTCCAATCTGTTTTTTCCTGCAAAACGTGAATCACTTCGCTAGCCGTTTGCGGCGCCTTTTCCCAAAGCACGTTCATGACTTCCCATTCCGCTTCCGAAATTCTCGGTACCTGGTGAGACATCCTGATCACTTCCCATCTCCATATATGCCTTTATCCCTCAAAATCCTCAGTGAAATATCCGCCGCCGTACTCCCGTCTGCGTGATCTTCATTTTGGATGTTCGTTGCAAAGAAGTAGGTGTTCCCATTCTTCTCTACATAGCCAACAAACCAACCGTTCGTATTTTTGTGATTTACAGTACCTGTTCCAGTCTTGCCGTAAAGAAGCGCGCCGCCCATCTCTTCCAATTTAATCGCATCCTTCACGGTCTGGATATGTTTTTCCTCGAATCCGAATTGGTTTGTGTACAAGGCCTTCAGTAATTGTACCTGCTCAACCGGAGATATTTTTAAGGAAGATTCCATCCAATACGGCTCCGGTCCGCCGGAAATATTGGCGTTCCCGTAATGAATTTGTTTGACAAATGCCTGCAAATCCCTGCGATCCATTCTGCTCTCCATCGCCTGGAAGTACCAATTGACTGAGCTCTTCATCGCCGTAAACAAATTTTGATCCTTGTTCCATTCATCGTAAGGATACACGACGCCGTTCCATTCGATTGTCGAATGTTTGTCCGAAATGGCACCCAACTCAAGACCAATCAAACCGCTGTAAATTTTGTAAGTGGAATCCGGGGACACCCTCCATGTGCTTTTCCCTTCGTTGTAGATATGATATTGATCGGCTTGCATGTCGTATAAGACAAAAGCTCCTTCATAACCGGAAAAATAGGGACTTAGATTCTCATAAACGGTACGCTCCCCCGTAAAGGAATAGCGTTGATCGTCGCGGGCCATCGCGGAGACAACCGGAATCTGGCATAAAACCAAGAGTCCCGCAAGCAAAACGACAGCCATGCTCTTGATTTTCAACCGATTTGATTCAGCCCGAAAGCTTGCGATTGTTTCGATTCGTTTTTTGATTTGGCTTGTCGGACTTATGAGTTGACTTGTCAAAGCGAAATGTACGGGCCGTGACGCTCTCTCGGCAAAATTGATAATCGTATTGCCGTATTCGACATGGCAGCGGTCGATTGCAGCACAGCCAAGAATAGGTTAATATTCCGCCTCCTGTGATTGCAAGGCGGTGCATGTTGCCCCATCCTATGCGATATGACCAGATATAAATGAATGTGAAGAAAACGAAAGCGAGCAATAGGCATACAATAACTGTAATCCAGCCATGAAGCAAATCTGTAAGCATAAATAGACTGGAAGCAGCTAACGAAATAAAACCAACAATCCAGGGATTCGGGGTAAACCCTGTTTTTAGAACTCTCGTTCGAGTACATAGTGTAAAAGCAGCGGTAATAAGCACAATGACAGCTACAACAGTTCCTATTAGTTCTGGCGCCGAGGCGAAAAATTTCTTTTCCAAATAGCTTGCGTAGCAGAGATACACTGATCCAATCATGAAAAGAAAGACTGTAAAAAAAAGCCCTTTCCTCTTTAGCCATGGCCCGTTACCAAATTCAGGAAATAACGATTCTACTAGTATAACGGGGATGCAAGTGCTCCAAATCGCATGCATAGCAAGCACGATAATCGTTAACCAAGCATCCATGCCAAATGCAGGCATATAAGTGCCGCTTATCTGCTCCTGGCCAATGAAATAGGATCTGGTGAACCTCCCCAACTTACTCGCTAACGCAAGTTGAAGTCGGGGCTTCTTACCATGGGCAACTTCATGTACCTTTTGTAGATAGGGATTTGCCCCATCTACTCCATATCTAAGTACGGGGTATCTGTGAAGTTGCCTTAGTAAGCAACCAATGTCTCTTTGAGACATCGGGGGCGGAACAGCCCATCTACTACTTCTTGCCTACGCAATCCGTAGATACTTTCTCTTGCTTTCTACATCAAAATGCAGGAACTCGCCATATAATGCTCGGCTGAGGATATTCCTGGCTCCGTGCAGATCCCGATGCTCGCTGTACCCGCACCTACAGCGATAATTCCTGGAAGTGGTTTTGTTCCGCTTCCCGCAGACAGGACATGTCTGACTCGTATACGATTCATCTACGAGATGGAGGACAATCCCTTCTCGTTCCAGTTTATAAGTCAAATACTGCTTTACCTTGCCCAGGGACCAATTCGACAGCTTCTGCGCCTGCTTGCGAT
>NZ_JBJQOQ010000018.1:0-98762 GCF_046036945.1 Brevibacillus sp. B_LB10_24
GTGAATGGTGAATCCGCCGCCCATCATCGATTCCTTGTAGTCGATCTCGGTGCCTTTGATGTATTTAAAGCTGTCAGCGTCAACGACGATCTTAATGCCTTGTTCTTCGATCGTATGGTCCCCTTCGCGCATCTCTTCGTCGAATCCCATACCGTAAGTAAACCCGCTGCAACCACCCGGGTGAACCCCTACACGCAGAAAGAGGTTTGGATTGTTTTCAGCGGCAAGCAATTCCTTTACCCTTGTGCCGGCTGTTTCAGTCAAATGAATCATCGTTATCCCTCCTCGTGTACAGCCTTCAACAAAGCCTTGATTCGTTTACGGCCCTACCTCATTAGTATACAAGGAAAACGCCAAATCAACAAGGTACCCGTGTGCCTTACGCAAAGGCGGCTTGTACCTCCAGAATAAACAAGCTGTTTGTCGCCCGCCTATGCGGCTTCTTTCTGGCTGCGTTCTCCAGCTCCATTAACATATTGTGCAGTTTATCGATCTCTTGACTGTACCGGAGGACATCTGGATGATCCATGCCGAATTCCGCGGCAATTTCCATCATTTGCTGTCGAAGGTGTTCGATTTTTTCAAGCAGCGACTCTCTCATTTATTCATCCTCCTTTTACTGTCTTTCGCTTTTCGTTGCTGTTACAACAATTATACAAAAGTTAAGGGGCATCCACAAACTTGCCGGAACATCCCGCTTTCGAACCTCGTCGACAATTCTGACGGTTTTTATTTGTGTTGTGAGACCCGTCGAAGCGATTTATAATGACAGATGAGTGAAAGGACTGCAGAAGGTCATACAGAGGGATTTCAAAACAAAGGGAGATGAATGAGTTGTCCATTCTTACTCTTACCACCCAGGACGAAGCGCTTAAGGGAATTGTTGAAAAGGTCATTCACGGTGAAAGACTCAGCCTGGAGGACGGTTTAGCTCTGTACCAATCAGACGATCTGATGACGATCGGCCAGCTGGCCAACATCGTCAATCAGCGGAAAAACGGAAACAACGTCTATTTCATTCACAATTTGTATATCAACCCTACCAACGTCTGTGAAGCGCACTGCAAATTCTGCGGCTTTCGCCGCGATGAAGGCGAAGACGGCGCCTATACAATGAGCACCGACGAGCTGCTGCATTACGTCGGGACCCGCTTCAGACCAGGTATTCGCGAATTTCACATCGTCGGCGGACACAATCAGCACGTCGGTTTTGACTACTATGTAGAGACTGTACGTACCCTGAAAAAAGCCTACCCTGACGTGACCATCAAGGCGTACACTGGGGCAGAAATCGAATTCTTCAGCCGCATCTCCGGACTCAGTATCCGCGAAGTGCTGCAGGAGTTGATCAACGCCGGCCTTGAATCGCTGACCGGGGGCGGTGCGGAGATCTTGACGGAGCGTTACCGCGAAAAGATGAGTCCGGAAAAGGCTTCCACAGACCTTTGGCTGGAAGTTCACCGGACGGCCCATCAGTTGGGGCTGCGCACTCACTCGACCATGCTCTACGGCTCGATTGAGACGCTGGAAGAGCGGCTGATCCACATGATCCGCATCCGCGAATTGCAGGATGAGACAAATGGCTTTCTGGTCTTTATCCCGCTTGCAGTACAGCCGATCAAAGCTTCAGCCGGCATCAAGCGCCGCACCTCGGCTATCGACGATTTGAAGACGATCGCCATCAGCCGCCTGATGGCGGACAACGTGCCGCACATTAAGGCCTACTTCATCAACATCGGCACGCAATTGACACAGGTGGCGCTGACCATGGGGGCTTCGGACGTGCACGGCACCTTGATCGAAGAACGCATCAGCCACGCCGCAGGCGCTCTGACCCAGCAATCCCTGACCGTCGACGAGCTCGTCTGGCTGATCAAAGGGGCCGGGCGCAAGGCAATTGAGCGCGACACGTTCTACAACGTCATTAAAGAGTATGAGTAAAACGCTTCGAAAAAAAACAAGCAGCCGCAATTGGGCTGCTTGTTTTTTTACGCTCCGCCGGCCATCCCCAGGACGGTCCGGTAGAGCAATTCCGTCCCGAGCGCCAAATCCTCATCCGATGAATATTCCGCAGGGTTATGGCTGATGCCGTCGCGGCAGCGGATGAAGATCATGCCATAATCACAGGCGTAGGACAGGGCGAGAGCATCGTGAAATGGACCGCTCATCAGCTCGGGCGGGGTCAACCCCATTTGGCGGCTCTCTTCCCGCATGATCTCCTTGATCCAATCGGCGCAATACCGCGGCTCGCTATTGGTATCTTCGCGAATCTCCAGAGTCAGGCGATGCTGTTCGGCGACGCTTTCCATCACTTCGAGAAGCTGCTGTTCATAGCGTTTGCGCCGATCAAGGTCAATATCCCGCAGGTCGATGGTAAAGACGACCTCTTCAGGTATGATGTTGCGTGAATCGGGAAAGACGCGAAGGTTGCCAACCGTGCCGACCGCCGGTGACCCCTGCTCTTGCTGAACGATCCGGTTGAGCGCCAATATCACCTCGGCCGCCCCCACCAGCGCGTCCTGTCTGAGCGGCATCGGTACCGAGCCTGCGTGTCCGGCAAATCCCTTCAGGGTTACCGTCAGCCAGAGCGGACCGGAGATGCCTGTGACGATGCCGACCGGCTGTGCCTGTTTGTCAAGGATCGGCCCCTGTTCGATGTGCAGTTCCAAATAGGCGTGTATGCTTCCCGGAGGGTAGATCGATTCGGAAAACCGATCCGGGTCGCAGCCAAATTCCCGCAGCGCCTGCTCGCGTGTGATGCCGTCTTTATCCGCACGCTGCAGCTCCCCTTCCTCCAGCCTGTCCAGAATCCCTCTCGACCCGAACAAGCCCTTGTTAAATCGCCAGCCTTCTTCGTCGCAAAAGGAGACGACTTCAATCGGCCGTTCAGGCACGATTCCCGCCTCATGCAAAGTGGCGACCGCTTCGATCCCCCCGAGAACCCCCGCGACGCCGTCAAAGCGGCCTCCATAAGGCTGGGAATCCAGATGAGAACCGATCATCAAAACCGGAGCTTCCGGATTTTTCCCCTCCAGACGTCCGATCAGGTTGCCAAAATGGTCTATTCGAACCTGCATGCCTGCCTCTTCCATCCATTGCTTCGCTGCTCGAAACGCTTCCTTTTCTACCGGTGACAACGCCGGGCGACACACTCCTGTTTCGCCTATTTGACCGATTTTCGCAAGTGTTTGAAAGTGTTCCGCCAGTCTCGATGCGTTGATCTGCATGCTTACCTCTCCTTTCATTCTCAAACCGATTGGGCAAAAGTACACGGGGACGGGATTTGCCAAGCTATAACAATTATACGGCATTCGGTTGCCAATATTCAGGAAAGTCATTAGAACGCTTCACCCCTGTGCCGCTGCACGGATGATTTATTTCGTTCGAAGAAAAATAACTTCGGGTTAACAGCGGGTTTGCGCCTTCGTTTGCAGGCAGGCTGACATATTAGCCAATGCTAATTTTGTCATTAGTTTGACATAAATAAGCGAATCTTTATAACTCATGATTCCGTAAACCTTACTAGGCCTATAACTGTTACCTGAGGGGGAATCTATGACTCTTTTTTTTGAACTCGCACTTATCCTGCTTAGCACCAAACTGGCCGGTGACATCAGCGTCCGGCTTGGACAGCCCGCCGTCCTGGGCAAGCTGATCATCGGGATCATCATCGGACCTGCCGTCCTCGGCTGGATAACAGGCTCCGAACTAATCGATCAATTGAGCCAAATTGGTGTTCTTCTGTTGATGTTTTTGGCTGGTCTGGAGACTGATCTTCACGAGCTCAACCGGAATCGCAACGCTTCGCTGGCGGTTGCGGTCGGAGGTGTCATCCTTCCCTTTCTCGGCGGATACGCAATGGGCCTGATGTGGGGCATGGAACAGACACATGCAGTGTTCGTGGGCTTGCTCTTGTGTGCTACCTCTGTCAGCATATCCGTTCAGACGCTGCGTGATTTGGGACGGCTCAGCTCCCGGGAAGGAACGACGATCCTGGGTGCTGCTGTCGTCGATGACGTCCTGGTCGTCATCTTGCTCGCTTTTGTGATGAGCATGTTGGGTGCCCAAGATGTCAGCCTGTGGCTGGTCATCGGGAAGAAGGTCATCTTTTTCGCCTCCATTTTGCTGATCGGCTGGAAGCTCGTCCCGTTGGTCATGCGTTGGCTGGCACCATTAAAAGTGACGGAAGCTGTGATCAGCGCAGCGCTCATCCTGTGCTTTTCCTTTGCATTTTACTCGGAAACGATGGGGATTGCCGGAATTATCGGTGCGTTTGCAGCCGGCGTCGCGATTGCCCAGACCAATTACAAGGAAGAAGTCATTCACAAATTGGAACCAATTGCCTATGGCGTCTTCGTTCCGGTGTTTTTCGTCAGCATTGGCCTCTCCGTTACATTTAGCGGGATTGGCGAGCAATTCTGGTTCATTGTCGTCCTCTCCTTGATCGCGATCGTCACCAAGGTAGCAGGCTGCGGTTTGGGGGCCAAACTGACCGGATTTAGCACGCATTCCGCACTGGGGATCGGAGCCGGGATGATCTCCCGCGGAGAGGTTGCCCTGATCATCGCAGCCATCGGCCTCGAAGCCCAGCTGCTGAGGCCGGAGTACTTTACATCCACGATCATCGTCGTGATTGTGACTACTCTGGTCACTCCGCCCTTGCTTAAAATCATGTTTAAGGAAAAAGCAGAAAGACCTTCCTAAAACGGAAAGTCTTTTCCAAATGCTTCTTCGTCTTCGCGAATTTTGGCTTTTATTTTTTCCAGCAGCTCTTCTGCTGTGGCAGCACTTACAAAATCACCATTTACCAATGCGTAGGGACCCATGTAGCATTCCCCGCAATGTCCCAGGCAGCCGTACTCCACTACGTCGACATCCAGGTCCGGATCCTGCTCCAATGCCTCGATGACAGACTGGGTATAGGATGAGGCATTGCTGGCGCAAAATTCTACCAAAGGTTTCATGTTTTTTATCACCTGTCTTTCCTTTGCCCATCCTTTACTATTTTACCTCGATCCGCGCGAAAATCCAGTATAGAAGATGTTGGAGCATAGCATCGGCCAGGTTTTGGAAGGGACAAGGGAAAGATTGTGCTTGCAATTTTATTTAGGAGTGCTAAAAATAAAAGGGGTACTACTATCAGGACGCTAAGAAAGGACAAGACTTTTTATGAAACGACTTGTGATCCTTGGTGGCGGATACGGAGGAGTGCGGGTAGCTGAACGGATGCTCACCAATGAACTTCCCGACGACGTATTCGTCACGCTTGTGGACAGAATGCCATTTCACGGGTTAAAGACGGAATACTACGCGCTGGCCGCCGGAACGGAACCGGAACATGCTGTGCGCGTCCCTTTTCCAAGTGATCCCCGCCTGAATGTTAAGCACGGCGAGGTCATGCACATCGACCTGACGCAGCGCTCTGTTCATTTTGCTGGCGGTGATACGCTTGAATACGACTGGTTAGTGATTGCGCTGGGCTGCGAAGACCGATATCACAACATTCCCGGTGCGGATCAATTCACTCACTCCATTCAGACGTTGGGGGCGACACGCAAAACCTACGAGGCGGTCAACAACGTAGGACCGTATGGTCAAATCACGATCGTCGGTGCCGGGCTGAGCGGAGTCGAGCTGGCTTCGGAACTGCGCGAATCACGCTCCGACCTGAACATTCGCATCCTGGACCGCGGCGAGAACATCCTTAGCCCATTTCCCAAAAAACTGCGGGAATACGCCTCGCAGTGGTTCATCGAGCACGATGTACAGATCGTCTCCATGGCCCAGGTCAACCGCGTGGAACAGGGTGTCGTCTACAACCACGACCAGCCGCTGGCGAGCGATGCCATCGTCTGGACAGCGGGCATTCAGGCAAACCGGATCGTCCGCGACCTGCCTGTCGAACACGACAATTCCGGCCGTGTCATTCTAAACCAATACCATCAAATTCCGAATTACTCCAACGTGTATGTCGTCGGGGACTGCGCCAGCCTGCCGTACGCTCCCAGCGCCCAGTTGGCGGAAGTACAGGGTGATCAAATTGCCCTGGTGCTTAAGGCCGAAATGAAAGGCGAGGCGCTTCCTGCCGGCCTTCCCGGCTTCAAGCTGAAAGGAACGCTCGGCTCGCTGGGGAAAAAGGAAGGATTTGGCGTTATGGGGAAAATTTCCCTCGTTGGATCGATGCCGCGCGTACTGAAGAGCGGTGTCCTTTGGATGTACAAAAAACACCTTGGATGAGATACAGAAACCCTTCGAGTAAGTTTCTCCTAAAAAGCAGAAGGCTGCGGTCATGCCGTCAGCCTTCTTTGCGTTCTTCCTTACTTCCGTAAGCCGGGACCCGTCAAACGCGGAAAAATCCAAACTTTCGTCAAGGATCGCACCATTCTTCCCACGAAGGATCAGTTATACTCATAATGATTTCAATTTTCAATGAGGAGGTTTCGTATCATGTTAAAAACTTCCCTTGGACGACTGCGTTTGATCGGATACATAGAAGGAATCTCTTTTCTCCTGCTGCTGGGATTTGCCATGCCGCTCAAGTACATCGCCGGTTTTCCCGAGCCTGTCAAAGTCCTCGGCTGGCTTCACGGCATCTTCTTTGTCCTCTATCTGCTTGCCGTGATTCAGACAACCATTGCGCACCGCTGGTCGATCCTCCGGGTGCTGGGGGCGTTCCTCGCTTCGATCATTCCCTTTGGCCCGTTCATCCTGGATGCGAGGCTGAGACGGGAGTAATCGGTTTGCCCCCCGCCAGCCGGCGGACCGCCTCCATTATTAGTGCTTGCGCAGTTCACGCTGCAGGGATTCCAGATGGGAGACGACCTCCTGGGATACCTGCTCTACCTGTCTCTGCAGGTTCAAGGCTGCTTGCTTATCTCCAGCAGCCAGCCGTTCGGTGGCCTCAAAAGCCAACTGGTGAATGCGCCGATGCGGCTGATCCAATACCTGGAACGAAGGCAGCGCGGAAATCGCAGGGTTTTCTTTGTACTGCTTGTACCACTTGCCCAGGCGGCAGGCGTGATGGTCGGCAACGTCGGCCGGGTTCAACTGGTGGAACCCGAGGATGCTGTTGTACACCCACCACTTCCACAAGATATGGTCTGTTCTGACCACCCGAATCAATTGGACATTGCCCAGATGCGTGAAGTAATCCAGTGATTTCAAGCGCAGTTGGTTCACCTTTACGCTAATGTCGTAGAGGTCTTCCCCCGTCTCCACCGCGTGCTCTTTGATCAGTTCGGTCTGGGTGAGCACCTCGCTCATCCGCTCCGTAATTTCCTGCGTAGCTGCGGATTGCTGTTCGACAATCGCGGCAGTGCTGCTCATCAAGTCTCCGATGTGAATCACCTGCTCCATGATGGCATCCAGACTGTCGATCGCCTTGCCGCTCTGTTCGACTCGCTGCTGCATCCGCTCCGCCATCTCTTGCGACTTCTGTTCGACATCGCCCGCGCTATGATGGACCGTTTGGATCATTTCGGTGATATCCTCAACCGAGTTGCGCGATTGTTCGGCCAGTTTTCGCACTTCATCGGCCACGACAGAAAACCCTCGTCCAGCCTCTCCCGCCCGCGCCGCCTCAATCGCTGCGTTTAACGCCAACAGATTTGTCTGGTCGGCCACCTGCCGGATAAACTGGGTCACCTCGGTAATCCGCTCAATCGATTGGCGAAGCACGCCGAATCGTTCACGGGTTTCGCTAAAGTCATCCACCATATCGGCGAAGCCTTGCAGCGAATGGTGAATGATTTCCTGCCCTTCCCGAGCCTGCTTGATCAGTACGTCGGTCTTCTCGGCGACCTGTACGGCATTGTTGGCTACTTCCTGAACGGACGCCGACAACTGTTCGGAAGCGGCGCTTACGCTTGTCGCTTCGCGGATGGTCGTATCGACGGCGGCCAATAATGGCTGTACCTTGTCCATTTGCACGATTTCTTCAATGATCTGGCTGTTTGTCTCGATGAACTTGAACTCATGGGCCTCCTGATACGCTTCCAGCACGATTTGGGCGTCAAGCGTCAGTACCCGGTTTAGTGCCAAGAGGATTCCGCCCGCCTCCTGCACGTTGTGAAATCTGTGCAAAACAGCCGGAACCAGGTACTCGTAGATTCTCGTGAACGCCCCGATAAACCATTCCGGCGCCAGTTGGATCCGGCTGTGGACCTCTCCCACCTTGGTTCGGCTGCGAATGTATTCCTCGTCAAAAGCAACGCGGGGAACCGATTTCAGGTATTCCACAAATGTTGCGTGCAGCCTCTCCCATGAACTGTGATCGTCGATGATTTGCCGCATCGCCGGTATTTGGGCCAGCAGCTCGTAATGCCTCTTGGTGATACGCTCGGCGTATTCATCCATGAGATCCTGCACTTTGCCCAGATGTTGAACATCTTCTTTGGAAATTTGCAAAAAGTACAACTTCTGCTGCAGCAGCTCCGTGGCGGTGATGTCAGTATGCTGCAGTGGTTTTACACTTGCGGCTGGCAAGGCTCTTTTACCAAACAAATTGATTTCCTCTCCCTTACCTGATCTTTTGCCAACATATAGGCGATTGCTTATTATACCATTTTTTGCAGGCAATTCACACGAAAGAGAAGGATTATTTGCCTGATTTCGACTTTTGCTTCGACCCTTACCTCTTCTGCACCCGCAGGTACGGGACGTGTCGAACCTCAAAGGTGCCGGCCAGCATTTCCTCATTGATGACCTGTACCTTTAACATGCTGCCGATTTTTCCCGCGTCAGCCTTGGACAGCAGCCGCCAAATGCTGGAGTCGGGAAGAGCGTTGAACAGCCGGTTGTCGTCATAGTCCCGCCGTTCTTGCAAAGTGATGCTCAGCTTGTAGTCGCCTGCCTCAACACTGCAAGGACCAGTATATTCATCCAAAAATTCCCTTTTCAAACTCTCCAGCTCTTCTTCAATCTCCTTTTGCAGCTGTTTCAACTCGTAATATCTCGCCAACCGCTGTTCCATAACGACCTTCATCCTCCCTCTTTTTGCGTTATCGACCAAGTATATGAGTCGTACATGGGAAGTAGAACGAGCGGTCCACAGAAGAAAGGCTTCTAAAAGAAGCCCTTTCGAAGAAGCCGGTCCTTCTTTAGCGGATGCCTTTCATGCAGGATAAGGAAGCCATCTCAAGAAGTTATACTTTCTTATCTTGTTAGCAAAACTTGGCTTATCGCCAAGTCAAATAGCGAAAGCCTTAGGAAATTGAACTTTCCGAAAGTAGAACAAAAAACCGCCCACATGGAATGAAGGCGGCTTTCTCTATTTAGTTTCTATTCAAACAGGCTGTACGCCAAGTGATTCCAGTTTGGCGCCGATGTCTTTTAACCGCGGGTTGCCCTCTCCGACAATTTCCCCGGAAATTACGACAAGCGGATACCACAAGTCTTCCTCGATTATTCGCCGTGCCCAAGCTTGATCCTCCGGTGATTCGACTTTTTGGAAGTCACAATATCTGACAACGAAGGAATCCCGCCGGTATTTTCGTTCGAGCGCTGCCTCCAGCCAGGCTGCCGTCTCCTTGGCGGAGGGTAAATTGACACAGCTTGCGCATAGCTGCTCCGTTCCGTAAACGGTGATCTCTACACTCATTTCTGCTTCCTCCGCTCCCTCAAGCTGATGAAGTCCTATTTCAGTGCTTGCGCCAGATCCTCTATCAGGTCCTCCACGTCCTCAATCCCGACAGAGATGCGAATTAAACCGTCAGTGATTCCCAGCTCGGCTCTCCGCTCAGGCGGAATCGAAGCGTGCGTCATCCTGGCCGGCAAGCCGATCAGGCTTTCTACCGCGCCAAGCGATTCAGCCAGCGTAAAGTACTTCACCTTGGTCAGCACTTCTTCTGCACGGCTGGCGCTTCCCACATCGAACGAGATCATTGCGCCAAAGCCGCGGGCTTGTTTTTTGCTCAGTTCGTGTCCCGGATGGCTCTGCAATCCCGGATAGAGGACGCGAGAGATGTCACTTCTCTCTGCAAGCCATTCGGCAATTGCCCTGGCGTTGGCTTCGTGCTCTTCCATGCGAACCCCGAGCGTTTTCATTCCGCGCAGCAGCAGCCATGAATCCTGAGGGCCGAGAATCCCGCCGACAGCATTTTGCACAAAATGCAGCTCGTCTCCCAGCTCATTCGTCTTCGTGACGACCAATCCGGCGACGACATCACTGTGGCCGCCAAGGTACTTGGTCGCGCTGTGGTAGACGATGTCGGCACCCAGATCGAGCGGATTTTGCCAGTACGGGGTCATAAAGGTGTTGTCCACTGCCAGCAGCACCCCTTTATTCCGGGCAATCTTCGCGATGGCGGCGATATCGGTCACCTTCAGCAGCGGATTCGTCGGCGATTCGATGATGATCGCTTTCGTATTTGGACGGATCGCCCGCTCTACGGCAGCCAGATCACCCGTATCGACAAAGTCAGCCTCCAACCCAAGCCGGGTAAAGACGCGGGCGACGACGCGGTACGTCCCCCCGTACACGTCATCTCCAACGATAATATGGTCTCCCTTATTAAACAGGGACAGGACGGAGGAGAGCGCGGCCATGCCTGAGGCAAAGGCAAATCCCCTTGCCCCTCCTTCCAGTTCTGCTATGTACGTCTCCAAGGCGTGCCGCGTCGGATTGCCGGTCCGCGAATACTCGTATCCTTTGTGTTTCCCGATCGCTTCCTGCTTGTACGTGCTTACCTGATAAATCGGCACAGACACGGCTCCGGTCAACGGATCCCCTTCAATGCCACCGTGAATCAAACGCGTTTTCAACCGCATGGATCAAATACCTCCCTGGTATATTTTTTTACTCAAATACCGTTCACTTCCGTCGGGAAAAATCGTCACGATCGACGCTCCGGCTTGTGCCGTTTCGGCTTCGCGAAGCGCCGCCGCAAGAGCCGCCCCGGACGAACTTCCCACCAACAGCCCTTCGCGGGCAGCCAGCTGTTTTACCAAGTTGAACGCTTCTTCGTCGGCAATCGTGTGAATGGCATCGAAGCAGCCGCGGTCCATAAAGGGCGGCAAAAACTCCATACCGATCCCCTCGGTTTTATGCGGCCCCGGCTCCCCGCCGTTTAAGATGGAGCCCTCCGGTTCGACAATGACAGTTTTGATTGCCGGGTTTTGTTCCTTCAGATACCGGGCAACTCCCATAAACGTGCCGCCAGAACCAGCACCGGCGACAAAGATGTCTACTTTCCCATCCATTTGTTTCCAAATCTCTGGTCCCGTTGTCTTGTAGTGGGCATCGGGATTCGCCGGATTGGCAAACTGTTGGGGAACGTATGCATCGGGAATCGATTCGGCCAACTCTTTTGCCTTGGCGATCGCCCCCTTGATGCCCTGCTGCGTCGGAGTGTTGACGATCTCGGCTCCAAGGGCTCTCATCAGCTCTTGCTTTTCTTCGGAGAATTTATCCGGGACGCAAAAAATGACGCGATATCCGGTCCCCACGGCTGCCAGTGCCAGACCGATTCCGGTATTGCCGGCCGTCGGTTCAATGATGGTTCCGCCGGGCTTCAGGTCGCCGCTGGCCTCGGCAGCGCGAATCAGCTCCACCCCCAGGCGATCTTTGATGCTGCCGCCCGGATTAAAGAACTCCAGCTTGGCAAAGAGACGAACCTTTTGCGGCAGATCAAAATGGGTGATCTCCACAATGGGTGTATTTCCAATGAGCTCTTTGACGTTGCTGTAGACCTTCACGTTGATTAGCCCCCCTATCATGTTTCATTATACCATTATCCTATTGTATGAAGGTACACTGCCGCCTTAGTCGCTCCCCAATATTTGGAACCAGGCTGCAAAAGTGTCCGAACACATGGATTTCTACAGGGTTCAGGATTATAATAGAGGTATGTTGTACGAAAAGGAGTGAAATAGCGATGTCCATCATGGAACAAGTAGAGGAAGTATTGGATAAACTTCGTCCGTTCCTGCAGCGCGACGGCGGTGACGTGCAGCTCGTCGACGTCGAGGACGGGATTGTCAAACTGCGTCTCATGGGTGCATGCGGCAGCTGCCCTTCTTCGACCATTACGCTTAAAGCAGGTATCGAGCGCGCACTGTTCGAAGAAATTCCCGGTATTAAAGAAGTACAACAAGTATTCTAATATAAGAAAACCTCTATCGAGGCCAATTCAATGATGAGCGACCGCGTTTTAGCGGTAGGTTATTCTTGCTGAATCAGGAAGCGAATCCTTGAAGTCTATACTTTCTGATTCAGTTAGAAAACTTGGCTCCGCCGAGCTTTTTGGCGGAGCCTTAGCTGCGACGTACAGGATGTGCTAGTGCCGGCGGTGCCCCAGGACGGGGCGCTGTTAGCCGGCCACTTATATCGATAGGACACAATTATAAATTCCTATCGGCCAATGACAGCCTCGCTGCTTGGGCGAGGCTGTTTTCTTTTGGCGGGTTTGCGGTGTTTCAGAATCTCACGCCTGTCCGATCGGCTCCCTGTGAAACCACTCCACAACCGGAATTTCGATCCCGTAGGACTCCCGGAGCAGCAAAGGAAATTCCCGAATCGCCCGCTCCATCGCCATCAGTTCTTCTTCGGCACCCGTCTCCCAGGCCTCCGTTGACAGCTGTTCCCGCTCTTCCAGCGGCAGCCCGTGATACAGATCCACCATTCGCAAAAACCGTCCCGGATACAAGAGCAATGCGTAGATCATGGGATATTCCTCGGGAAGCAGCGGAGCTACACTGTTATAACCATCGAGAAAACGAAGCGTGTCCCCTGCATTCCAGCCGTCATCCCAAATCCTCGCCTTGATCCATTGTCCGATGTCCCTTGAACGCATATCGACAACCCAGCTGTACGGACCGGCAAGGTAACGCTGTCCGCCCTCATCAAAGAGAATATACCCTTTGTCAAAATTCTGGTAGGCAATCCTGCCCAAGGCGGGAGTCTGTTTGGCAATCTGTTGATATCCTGTACCGTTCAAATAGCGGACCGCGGTATCGCCGAGCGCCGACACGTAACTGTAGGACTTGAGCAGGTATTCGTCAAACGGCTGAATAACGCCGCGTTTTCCATCCACCTCATCCCGATACTGATCGTAGCCGCCAAGGCGCTTTTTCCACGTGTTAGGCCACGTCCCCAGCGACACGTAAGACGAAGACAGGCGATCTTTGGGCAACGTGACTGTTGCCTGATGAAATTCGGCCAGCGCTTGACCGGTAAGATAAGCGGGATCTTCAAGGACCGCCTCCCGCACTCCGGGATGCAGGAAAAACAATTCATCTTCGTTTGTCACAAATGGCTGTTTGCCCTGTGTCTCGACAAACGGTAAAATGATAAAACCGGAAGTGGTTTCCAGATGCTTTTTCACCCGTTCGACAAACTTGCGTTTTGAGCGGTACCCAGCCGGATAACTGTAGAAATAATACAGTCCGTGATCTGTCTCCAGCAGGGTTTGACCGCCAATGTCGTCGTAGTTTTGGATTTGCAATCCGTACGACGATTGGAGTATGTTTAGTATATCTTCCATATTGTTCCCTCCCAGCTTGCGTTCCCATTGGAGCGCTTCTGCTTGATTATCGTATGTTGGCTGGGCGGGATAGGTGCCTATTTCGCCATCCGGCGGATATCTGGCAAGGAACAGAGCAGATACTAGCTTGTGTAGCGAACAGAGAGGAGTTTTGTCTATGGCTGAAAAACATGTACATAGCCAGGTGGTCTACAAAAAAGCGGTTGAACTTCTGGAACAGCGGGGAGTCACCATAGAGGCAATTGCGGAAATTGTCCACTTTTTACAAGAATCATACATCCCGAACCTGTCCAATGAACAGTGCATGGAAAGCGTTCAGGCGGTCCTGAAAAAGCGCGAGGTGCAAAACGCCCTTTTAACCGGGATTCAGCTGGATATCCTGGCAGAGCAAAAACACCTTCTCTCCCCGCTTCAGGAAATGCTAGAAGCAGACGAGTCTCTCTTTGGGGTAGACGAAGTGCTTTCCCTGGCCATTGTCAATTTGTACGGTAGCATCGGATTTACCAACTACGGCTACGTGGATAAGCTGAAACACGGGATTTTGCAAAAACTGAACGACAAGAAAAACGGCGTTCACACGTTCCTCGATGACCTGGTGGGAGCGATCGCGGCCGCCGCCTCCAGCCGGCTTGCTCACCGACACCGGCTGGAGGAGGAAGACCAGGAAGCAGCTATGCTGGAAGATTAGACGCCTGTTCTCAACTGCTCGCGCCACGCCCATACATTTTCGGCGATATAGGTTGGCTTGGCTGCCGCTTCAGCTGCTTGCTCCGCAGTTGAGTATCCGGTCAGGACGAGCAGGCTGTCTATATCGCTGTTCACGCCGGCAGCGATATCGGTAAGGAGGTTGTCGCCGACGATGATTGTCTGCTCACGCGGCGTCCCCAGCTTGGCAAGGGCGTAGTCGACGATCAGCTTTTCCGGTTTGCCGACTACGATCGGCTTCGCCCCGGAGGCGACCGATATGGCTGCGACCAAAGAACCGTTGCCCGGCTGCAGCCCGGTTTCCATCGGCAAGGCGGGATCGCAGTTCGTCGCCACAAACACCGCGCCGCCGAGGATGGCTCGTGCCGCCGCCGACAATTTTTCATAGGTGAACTCCCTGTCGATGCCCACCACCACGTATGCGGGATTGTCTTCGGCAAGCACAAAGCCCGACTCTTCAAGGGCATGGCGAAGCCCCGTTTCACCGATGACATGCATGCGGGTGCCGCGATCGGCCCTCTCCCTCAGATAGGCTGCCGTCGCCATGCTGGAAGTATAGACTTGTTCCTTTTCCGTCGGCAGTCCCATGGAAGTAAGCCGCTCGGCGACCGTTTCGGGAAGCGCCGACGAGTTGTTGGTCAAGTAGAGGAATGGAGTCCCCTCCTCCCGCAGCTGCGAAATAAATGGAATCGCTTCGGGTATGACCTCTTTGCCGCGGTAAATGGTTCCGTCCAAATCGAGCAAGTAGCCCTGATACTGTTTCATCTGTCTTCCCCCTCACGAAAAAAAACCACTCGCTAAGAGTGGGTCAATTTTTGATTATGCCCCTTTTTCCGTCCGAGCCTTAATTCGATAGACACAATTCTCTCCGCCTTTGGCCATGCAGGATGTCTGTTCTACGTCTGCCTCCAGTACCCGCCGGAAGAGCGACAGTTCACAGTTGCACGCCTGCTGATACTCGCGGGCTACCTGGGCGATCGGACAGTTAAACTCTTTCAAATAGTAGGTCTCATCGTCAACCTGTTCCCACTCCACCATGTACCCTCGCTGATTTTGCAGCTCGGCAAGAGCGGTAACGCGGCTTTCCAGATCTCCGATTACCTCTTGGCGGTACTTCAGTTCCAGCCGATCCTCCCGGCGGCGGAAGAGCGCATCGACTTTTTCCAAACCGTCTGTCTCGCGGATATCATGCAAAAAATCCAGGGTAAGGTCGTGATAATTGCGCGGAAACAGTTCGTCCGCCTGAAGTGACAGTGAATACACACTGGTCGGGCGCCCCATAGCCTGGCGCACCAGCGTGGACTTGATTAAATTATCGCGCTCCAGGGTATTCAAGTGGCGTCGGACCGCCATTTCCGTAATCCCCAGTTCGGCTGCCATATCACTAACAGGGAGTGACCCCTTGGTTTTCAACATGTGAAGAATCTGATCGCGAGTGGATGTCTGTTCATTTGGCATCTTGTATCACCACCCTTTTACCTCATTGTACTCTACCCACTCCCTTTAGTAAACTAAACAAAGAAATTTGTTTCATAATAGGGGCCGGGTTAGAACAGTTCCGCTTTCAGATAGCTCCGCACCCGTACTGGAAACTGTGCCAAACTATCCAGGGAGCGGCGGATCAACCGGAGCATGTCGAGCGCCGGCACCTGCGTATACTCGATCACCAGCTGTTTGCGAAAAGCCACTACGTCAGTCAGCACCTTGGCCTCCGCGTCGTCAATCACCCGTTCATCGCGCAAGATCTCGACGATATCGGCATAACTGCCCGGGTCCCGCATGATAAAACCGTCGATCAGGGCGTTCCCCACGTCTGCTATCGCTTCCAGCGAAAGGTGGAGTCCCCGTTCCGCAGCTGCCATCGCCACAGGATCGTCCATGAGCTGCGCATCCTCCCGGGCTGTCAATCCGCGAAGCAGTTCAACCGACCGCTCCATGTATGCAAGTACTTCTTCTATTCTATTCGTGTCGACATTATACAACGAAACTTCCCCCTGCCTTCCGGCGTTTACCGCCGCCTTTTTTTCGATGCCCACTTTCCGTACATCAACAATCCGACGAAGGTTGCGACTAGGGCTAGCAATACAATGCCACCCGTTCCCAAGGCCTCGGCACTGTTCATCCTTGCAGTCACCTCTTTCTCTCGCCTAATAGTATAACAAATCACCGACACGGGACAATCATCCGTTTTGTGAAACGTTACCACTTTTTGGTCGTCAACATGAAAAACAAGAGATAGATTTTAAGGGGGTTTTTTCATGGGCAAGCAACGAATAAGGATTCTTTGGCTCTCTGCTTTGCTCCTCTTTTCCGCACTGTTTTTACCCGCCTGCAGTTCCTCTTCCGGTCAGGACAGCATTGCCGGCAGCACCGAAGCACAGTCGCAATCGGCGGCAAATACCGGCGAAATGGCCCGCCCGTCAGAGAATGCTGCCGCCCCGGCAGGGGACCAAGCTGCAGAAGCGGAAGCATCCGGTGTGCTGCCGCCAAGCGCTGTCAACCGCAAAATGATCTACACCGCCAATCTGCGTCTGGAGGTGGAGAACTATCGGAATACCCGCACCGCATTAGAAGCGGCTATCGCCCGGCATCAAGGGTACATCCTCTCCGCCGAGGATTACGAAAGCGATCAGGAAAAAGGCGGAACCGTCGTCGTACGCGTGCCGCAAACAGGGTACCAATCCTTTCTGAGCGAGATCGAAAAATTGGCTGTCAAGGTGCCTGAGCGATCCATAACCGGGCAGGACGTAACAGAAGAATACGTCGACCTCTCTTCCCGGTTAAAAGCCAAGCAGATCGTAGAGGAACGGCTGACCCAATTCCTTACAGAGGCGAAGAAGACCGAGGATCTCTTGAAGATATCGAACGATCTGGGCAAGGTGCAGGAAGAGATCGAACAAATCAAGGGACGTATGCGCTATCTGGACGAACACGTGACTTTTGCCACCATTACCCTGTCCATCGCAGAAAAAAAGGGGACGGCCAAACTGAGTGAAGTGGCTGACGAAGGTACCTGGAATAAGGCCTGGCTCGCTCTGAACAGAAGCATTTTGGCGATCTTTACCTTTTTCAACGCTCTGATCATCTTTCTCGCCGGAGCCTTGCCGATTCTGATCCTGCTCTGCATCCCAGGCGTCATCCTCCTTTGGCTGTGGCGGCGCAAGCAGCGCCAAACACCTCCCCCGCCTCCGCCGACGCGAATCGATTCGTGATATCAGTGCGAGTCCACATGTGCTACAATAGTACCGACTAATCTGGAACCTAATCTCGTATGGAAGTAGGTGGACCCGTGGAACATGACTTTCACTATTTGTACGATGAAACGGAGGAAACCCGAACGCGCTTTGTCAGCTTCATCGGTGAGACGACCCGTTTTGACCTGGCCATACTCACGACCAATCGGTTTTACGGTAAAAAAATCGTCGTCAATATCCAAAACGGCAGAAGCGCCATTATCGGCGAGGATGACCTTCGCCAAGAGGGCTACCTTGAATTCGCCTTTAACATTTCCGAGGCGGAAGCGGCAGAATTGAAGGCATTTTTAGAACGAATTATCTACTAAAGGATACGAAAAGGGCGGTTCCCGCGATGAGCGGAGAACGGCCCTTTTCTATGTAAAGCGCCTATTTCCTGCGGGACAAATCGCTAAATGCCTATGCCCGCCGTATAATACCGCATACAAAACTTACTTACTATGTGAGGAGCGTCGATACAAGTGCAATCCCCATTTTCAGCAACCCCCGAAAGTTCTTATGGTGCCGTCCCCACCAATTGGCAAGGAAGAGGCATGTATGACAGCAATTGGGGACGGGACCGGTATACCTCTCCGTACCCTGGCTATCCTGGTAGCAGCTATCCCGGCACCAGTTATCCCGGCACCAGCTACCCTGGCTGGCCTGGCACCGGCTATCCCGGCGGCTTCCCCGGCGGGACTTTTCCTGGATACCCCGGCGGCTATCCCGGCGGGACTTTTCCTGGATACCCCGGCGGCTATCCCGGCGGGACTTTTCCTGGATACCCTGGCGGCTATCCCGGCTACCCCGGTTACTCCCGTACAACAGGCAGCCTAAGCCAACAGCCAAGTGCACAATCGGTTGCCGCCCAGAGTGACGAAGGGGCCGACTGGGTTTGACCTTATAAAACGGTCATAACCATTTCGCGAACCGCAAGTTACCCATGTTTTTTTATAAAAACGTCAAGACGTTTTTCGCAAAAAGCAGACTCGTTCCAAAACATGAAAGGAACGAGTCTGCTTATTATTTATTTCGCAAACCGCGACCGTTGGCAGGCCCGCCCCGGCGCTCTTTGGGAAAAGTCCGTTCCGTTTTTCCGTTTCGGTCTTGCCGAACCCCGCCGCGTTCTTTCGTATCTGTGCGGGCTTGCCGCGCGTTTTTTTCCGTGTAGGCGGAGCGCTGCTCGCCAGGGCCATCCTGTCGTTCACGGGGGCGAAATTGGTTGGATTTGCGCTGTTCGTGATGACGAGTGTATCTGGTCTGACTTGTAGGCTCAAGGCCTTTGCCAGACTCATCGGCAGATCCCCCGGTTTCACCCGGCTCGATACTGCTTGTAAACGACATATCGGCAACATCTGACTCGGAAGACTTCACCTTCCGCAATACGAAATAGGCACAGCCAAAATTGCAAAATTCCTGCAGGTATTCGTCCAGGACGGCAATTTTTTGCTCAAAGGGAACTTTGCGGTTGGCATCGTCGTAAAACCCCCTCAGCCGCAGCTGCCCGTAGCCCCAATCCCCCACGATGTAATCGTATTTATCAAGTATGTCACTGTAGCGTTCTTTGAATATTTCCGGATTCCATCCATCACGATGCTCTTCAACAAGCTCGTACGTGCCAGATTGCAAACGAAACAACGTGGCTCCTCCTTTTGCGAGAACAATCTGCAATCATCTTACCACATTTTCAGGCGCAGGACATAAAATTCCCACGAAAACACCTTCAGCCGAACGGGCAACCTACACCCAGGAGGTGCAACAATGAAAAAAACATGGCTTTACGGTACACTTGCTGCGATTGCATTGTTGGCAACTGCTTGTTCTCCTGCAGCCGGACCAAACGTCAATAAGCCCTACGGTACGTCGACCTATAAGAATACTGCTTACGATGGTCGGGCCATGTACCGGAACAATGCGTACGGCGGTTACGCAACCAGCGGTTTAACCTACCCCCGTCCCAACGATATGACGACCCGTAATAACGTCCAAAACGCCATTTATGACGGTACCCGGACGACCGGATTAGCCGGCAGAGGAACATACGGAACCAGTACCTATGGAACAGGTACGACGACAACCGGTATGTACGGCACCACCGGAACCACCGGCATTTACGGTCCTACCGGAGCATACGGCACCGGCCTGACCGGGATGTACGGGCCGACGGGCACTGCCGGCACATACGGCACGACTGGAACCTATGGCACCGGCAGAACCGGACTGATGGGCACTACCGGCACGTACGGCACCACCGGAACCACCGGAACCTATGGCACCGGTACAACCGGATTGGGCACTACCGGCACGTACGGCACCATCGGAACCACCGGAACCTATGGCACTGGTACAACCGGATTGATGGGTACTACCGGTATGTATGGGACAACCGGTACTCACGGCACCGGCACAACCGGGCTGATGGGTACTACCGGCAGAACCGGACTGTTGGGTACCACCGGTAAGTATGGTACTACCGCTGGCAGAACGGGGATGACGGGTACTACGGGCACCTACGGGACAAGCGGTACGTATGGAACGACCGGTACGGCCTTTCCCAGTACGTATGGCACTTCCACCTACGGGACGACTGGCAGGACGATCACCGACGGCTCCATCTACAAAAGTACCGGGCTTCGCACCTCAGGTGCTGCCGGGACCGATCGCGGCGGTTATAACACGCGGTTGGGGTATGCCACGGTGGATCGAAATCACCTCAAGGCCACCACGGTAGCTCCGCATACCGTATATGTTGACCGTCAGGCTTTGGCGCAAGCAGTGGGTAATGTGGCATCCAGTGTACCAGGTGTCAACAGTTCATCTGTTCTCGTAACAGATAAGGAAATCTTTGTCGGCGTTAACAACCAGTCCAAAGACAAAAAAGCGGCCAACGCCAAAGTGCGTATGAACGCTCTGTCTGTCTCGCCGCGCTGGTTTAAGGTATACGTGACCGACAACCCGTCGATGATTCAAGAGATGAATCGCGTAGCAACTCATGCTGTCAGCACCTCCTCTGCCCGGTATGACGGGCATGTTGACAAGTTGATTCGCAGCTTTGGCGGGGTGCCATCTACAAAAATGACCAATACCAGCGCAGCACCAACTGCCACGCGTTAACTCCTCAAGAAATATCCCCTATGGTCCTCATAGGGGATTCTTTTGCACTACATAGACCCGGCGATTTGCTGTTTTGCCGCGTTCGCCTGTTCATGGGCATGGTACGAGCTGCGCACCAGCGGTCCTGCTTCCACGTGGCTGAAGCCCCGCTTCATGCCTTCCTCTTTCAGCTGTTGAAACTCATCGGGATGGTAGTACTTCTCTACCTGTAGATGCTTTTTCGTCGGCTGCAAATACTGCCCAATGGTCATGATATTGACGTCGACGGCACGCAGATCGTCCATCGTCTCCAAAATTTCGGCAAATGTTTCACCCACCCCAATCATCAGACTGGATTTCGTCGGAATGGCTGGCTGCATTTCCTTGGAGCGCCGGAGCAGTTCCAGCGTGCGTTCGTACTTGGCCCTTGCCCGAACACGGTCGGACATCCGCCGCACCGCCTCGATATTGTGATTAAGCACATCCGGTTTGGCATCCATCACGGTTTTCAAGGCATCCCAATTTCCCATGAAATCGGGAATCAGCACCTCCACGGTGGAAAAGGGCAGGCGTTTGCGTATCGCCCGGATGGTTTCCGCAAAAACGGCTGCACCCCCGTCTGCCAAATCATCACGGGCCACGGACGTGACGACCACGTGTTTCAGTCCCATTTGTTCTGCCGCTTCTGCTACGCGCCCCGGCTCAGCCAGGTCCAGTTCTGTAGGCAAACCCGTTTTTACGGCACAAAACCGGCAAGCCCGCGTGCAAATATCGCCAAGAATCATAAAGGTGGCGGTCCGGTTTGCCCAGCATTCGTGGATATTGGGACATTTTGCTTCTTCGCAAACAGTATGCAAGGTCTTCCCCCGCATCGTCTGTTTTAATTCTCGAAAATTGTTCAATTCTTCGCCTGAAACAAGGTTGATCTTGAGCCACTCCGGCTTGCGCTGTATCATTTCGGGCTCACTCCTTATACGTTTAATCAAGCACCATCTTGTCAATGAGGCACTAATTGAAACCTTTCTTCATTATAGGGAATGCTGTAGACAGGGGCAATAGTCCGCCTCCGGCGCCTGCACACTCCGGCCTGTTGCATATCTATTCATTTTACTGCATCCCCTTGGAAGCGATTGGGACAAATGTATATACTGTAGGAAGCGATTGGATAATCACAGGGAGGACGCCTATGGAACGAGTATTTGAGATTCGCGGCCACATTATCCGCGATGATATCTTGAAGAGAATTGATGCATCTGTCGTCCAGTACAGCGGAAAGTACCGCGTGCTGGAGCTTACTGTGGGGGATCAGGTAGACGACGATTCAACGGCCAGGATCGCCTTGGACCTGCCGGAAGACAAAATGGAGATCCTCCTAAACGAATTGATCAATCTGGGCTGTACGATCCCGCGTACGGAAGATTCGCCCACCATTAAGCCCGCGGAAAAGGACAAGACCGTGCCGGACGATTTTTATTCAACGACAAACCACGCCACAGAGGTGTTTTTGAACGGCCGATGGGTCCGGGCCCAGTACCAGCGAATGGATGCCTGCCTGGTCGTAAAAGGCGATGAGGTTCACTGCGTCAAATTGCGCGACATCAAACAAGGCGACCAGGTCATCTGCGGCAGCAACGGGGTGCGCCTGGTGCTTCCGCCTGCAGGGGAAGAGACGTCCGAGTTCGCCTTTATGAACAACGAGGTGAGTTCAGAGCGGCGGGTGGAAGTCATCGTCAAGCGCCTGGCAGCGGAAATGCGGGAGCTGCGGAAGCGCGGCGGAAAAATCGTCTTCGTAGCCGGCCCCGTCGTCATCCATACCGGCGGCCAGGAGGCATTTCAACACATGATTCGCAAAGGGTATGTCAACGCCCTTCTGTCAGGCAATGCGCTGGCTGTGCACGACATCGAACGGGCGCTGTTCGGCACTTCCCTGGGTGTCAACCTCGACACCGGCTCTGTCGTGCGCGGCGGCCATAAAAACCACATGCGGGCGATTAACGCCATGAACCGCTCCGGCTCGATCGCCGAAGCAGTCAAGGATGGCACCCTGAAGAGCGGTATCATGTACGAATGCGTCCAAAACAATGTCCCGTTTGTGCTTGCCGGCTCCATCCGTGACGACGGGCCGCTGCCAGACACGCTGATGGACCTGATCGAAGCTCAGGCGAAGTACGCGGAGCAGGTGGCCGACGCCGACATGGTCGTCATGCTGTCCACGATGCTGCACGCGATCGGCACCGGAAACATGATGCCCAGCTGGATCAAGACCGTCTGCGTCGACATCAACCCGGCTGTCGTCACCAAACTGATGGACCGTGGATCGGCGCAAACCGTAGGTATCGTTACCGACGTCGGGATGTTCCTGACGATGTTAGACAAGGAGCTGTAACCTGTGCCGCTCGCTGTTTTCCAGATAGGGGGCAAGCAGGCGGTACTCCCGCTCCTGGCAGCTAAACAGAAAGATCTGGTGCTCTTCCGCCAGTTCCATGACATAGGCCAGGGCATGGCTTAACCGCTCTTCATCGTAGTGAATGAAGTGGTCATCCAAAAACAGCGGCAGCGGCTCCCGCTCCGCGCTAATCCGGCGCAAAAGCGCGACGCGTTGTGCAAAATAAAGCTGATCCTGCGTTCCGGATGAAAGCGCGCTGTGGGCTGCGACCCCGTGGCTGCCGGGCGTGGCCGTGTGGATGGCAAAACCCTGATTGGGATCGAGACGAACGTCCTGATACCGTCCGCCGGTCGCGCGCGCTGCAACCTCTGAAGCGAGCTGGTTTACATCCGGTGAAAGGTCGCGGTGCCACTCCTCCAGAACGGATTGAAGCGTCTCCTTTGCCAGCTGCAGGGCCTCGCGCCGGGTCAACAGATCGTCTACCTGCTGCAAGGCTTCATCGTATTCGCTTTTTGCCTTTGCCCAGGAATGCTCGCCGCGACGGCCGATCTCACCCCGCGCCTGTGCCATTTTTTCGCGGAGATCCGCCATTTGCTCCTCGGTCCGTCTTAATTCGCTTTCCGTCTCCTGCCGAAGCTGTCTGAGTTCGGTTCGCTTGTCCTCCAGGATGCTGCGAACCGACTCTTCCCACTCAGCCAGCAGTTTCCCTCGTTCCTGATCCCGCTTTTCCCACTCTGCTGCCAGCTGTGCCCGCAGACGTTCCTGATTCAGTTCCTTCTCCAGGAGCACCTGCTGCTCCCGGCTCATCTGTTCCCACGTTTGACGTTCCTGAAGCACAAGTGCCGCCGATTCCGCAAAGGGGAGATGCGGCGGAATGCCCCAGCGAATCATCGTCATTTCCAGCTGTGTCCTAAGGCGGTGCATTTCTTGCTCATCTGTCCGTTTGGCCTCCTGCCGGTGAGCCTGTGCCAACAATTTTTCGCGGTAAGTGAGAAACGCTTCCCAATCCGGCACATTCCATTCGGCAAGCAAGGCGGCAATCTGCCTCATTCGCTCTGCCTTCTCGGACTCACAGCGGGCCAGTCTTTGGCCCAGCTCCTCCCGTCCTGCCCCGCTGACAGGGGCAGTCTTTGGAACAGCTTCGGGTTCCGCCAGCAGTGCTTTTTCGGGTTGATCGGTCTGACCGCGGCCGCCTTTCTTGGGAGATGAGATCAGCAGCCGGGCAGCAGCCCCGCCGAGCACTACCGTCAACAGAGCAGAGATCCAGCCCAGCGGCGTCCCGTACCACAAGAGGCCCGCGGTAATCAGTGCAGACAGCAGTGCACTTGCCAGCAGCAGCGGCATTGCCCGGTTCGCGCCGGCCTGGCTCTGCCTCCGCCCTTTGGTCGTACGACTGAGCAGCGGGCCTGCACCTGCTTGTCCCGCCGCATCCGCGGGCTGCTCCGCCTGTCCTGTCCCCCGGGCCCGTTCGTCCCGCTCTGCCGCGGCCTGTGCAAGCTGGAGCCGATAGACCTCCTCCCGCAGCTCTTCCGCTTCCTTATGCAGCTGCAAGCCGCGCCGAAAGTCCGCCTGCAGCTTTTCGACCGGAACGGCATCTTCCTGCTCTTCGCTCTGTGGACGCTCTTCATAGGCGCAATAGGCGTACCACGTCTTCAGCCAGCTCTGCCACTCTTCATCCGCAATCTCCTGAAACGACAGATAGCGGATGGTTTGCTGCGGCGAGTCGGATGCCGACACTGCCTCCTGCGCGGCAATGACTGCCTGATACTGTGCGTAAAACGCCTCGATCTCCGCCAGTGACTCCCTCACTCTGCGGTGCATCTCCCCCTCTGCCGGGTCGGAAGCCGCCTCCTCCCAATGGAGAAAGTCCGCAGAGCGCTTCGTCTCGAACGAGCGCTGCCACCACTGCTGCCAGTGCTGCTCAGAGCGTTCGATCTGCTCCAATTGAACCAAAAAGCGCGCCTGCTGTTTCTGCAATTGCTGCAGGCTTAGCTCCCGCTCCATCAGCTCGGCTGTCAGATGGCTGACCGCCTGCCAGGCCGCTTCTGCCTGCTGCAGCCGCTCCTGCGCCTTTCCCAACTGCCTGCCCGCTTTTCCCAGCAGCGTCGTCTCGGCGGACTCCTTTTTCCCGATGGCCGAAAGCTCTTGCTCCAAACCGGACAAAATGCGCTGCACAATCGGGTCGTTTTCTTCACTGCGCAAAAGGACGGGCAGCAAGTGCTTTGCCGCATGCAGCGGCTGGCGTTTGACCCATGTGACATCTGTGAACATACTCCGATTCAATCCCAGGTGGCGTTCGATAAAATTGTATTCCTTGCGCCGATCCTCCTGGTACTCCCGGGTAATCTCAGCCAATTCAGGTTCTCTGAAAAGTTTGGCCAACTCCCGCTCCTTCTCAAAATGCCGCTGCAGGCGAAAGGAGCGTCCGCCCAAAGAATAGCGGACGACAGTCTGATAAGCCCCCCTGTCCCACGGATAGTACTGCTCGTATTCCTCCAGATAGCGGGTCACCCGGATATAATCCCGCTTCATGCCGTAGAGCGATGAGACGATCGCCTGCAGCAGCGTCGTTTTGCCGGCTTCGTTGGGAGCTACAAACAGGTTGAGTCCCGGCGCGAACGGAAAGGTGGCATCGCGCCACTTGCCGAACCCGCCGATATGCAATTCCCGGATAATCACCGCAAATTCCCTCCGATCCGCTTGAGCGCTTCCCTCCGTGCCAACTGCACAATTTCCCGCTTTCGTCCGTCTTCGCTGTCCGCTTCCAAGTCGCGGAGCTGCCTTAGCCATCTGCCCAGCAAACTGCCCTCGGCAATGAGCTTTTCTTCGTCAACGTCAGGCCAAGTGCGATCTTCAAAATGGATATAAAAAAACGATTTGCACCGTTCATAAAGAAGTTCCAGCGGCGGATTCAGGTGGGCAGCGCGCTCGCCGGTCAACTCGACGTAGAGCAAGTCTGCAGGGGAATGCTCCCGCAGCTGCTCTTCTACACGCTGAATCAGCTTCTCTGTCGTCTCTGCCCCGCCCAGTTCCAGCTCCAGACGGCGGATCTGCCGCGTCTGAACGGGAATCGGCTCCAACTGAAATTCACCGCTGCCCTTACATTGGCCGTAGAGGACCGACCGCTCCCCCGTTTCCTTCGCCGTAAGTCCTTCCGGGGTGCCGGGATATGCGGCAAATACGCCTCCGCGGACAGGGTGGCTGTATTGGATCGGCTTGTGGATGTGTCCCAGCGCGACATAGTCCATCCCAGTCTCAGCCAAGGCGGCAAGCGGCAAGGGGGCATAGGGATGGTGCTCCGGTTCCGTCCCCGTTTGCACACTGCCGTGCAGCAGCATGATATGATGCCGGTAATCAGGCAATTTTCCAGGAAAATCAGCCAGCGGCGAATCGTGAACATGGGCGTGCGGAAATCCCCAGCCGTAGATCACGCATGACTTTTCCGGGAATTCGTACACCCCCCACTCCGGCGTAAAGATGACCACGTTGGCCGGCCATTCCAGCGTCAGATAAAAAGAACCCGCCATCCACGGGTCGTGATTGCCGGGAGCGATGCAGACGACAGCCGGTTCTACGCTGGCGAACAGCTCCTGCAAAAAGAGTGCCGTAGCCCGCGTTCCCCCGTGATATTCAAGCAGATCGCCGGCGATCAGCCAGAAGTCAGCCTGCTTTTCAATGACGAGATCGCGCACCCGCTGCATAGTCTGGCGAAAGTCGTACTGCCTCTGTTCGTAGACTGCCGAGAGGGATATGAGCGGCGCATCGAGATGAACATCAGCCGTATGTATAAATGAAATCATGTATGTACCTCCCTCATGACAGGCCGTTCTCTCAATGGTACACTGTTGTAGGAGTGAAAGCAGACCTGAATCGAACGTATTTTCCCCTATCTTACCAAAAAAATATGGCTTGCCGCCAGTAAAAGTATGTGCAACAGAAGGGATGAAGGATATGAAAGTAGCCTATCTGGACTGCTTCTCCGGGTTAAGCGGTGATATGACCCTGGCCGCATTGGTAGATGCAGGTGCGAACAGAGAAAGACTGGAACAGGAACTGCGAAAGCTGCCCCTCGACCATTTCCGCCTCGAATGGCGCAGCGTCGTAAAAAAAGGGGTGTCTGCGCTGAAACTGGATGTCGTTGACGAGCACGCAGCCCCGGCAGGACACGATGAGCAACATCACGAGCTTCATCACGAGCACCATCATCACGAGCACCATCATCACGACCATCATCACGACCACCATCATCACGAACTCCACCACGGGGACCATCATCACGATCACGACCATGACCACGAGCATCATCACGGGCATCACCATCACAACCACGACCACCCTCATCACCATCGACGGTACAAAGAGATTGTGGACATGATCACATCTGCGGGCCTGGCTCCGAGAGTGACCGAACGGGCGCTGGCGATCTTCCAACACATCGGCGTCGCAGAAGCAAAAATCCACAATGTCCCGCTCGACACCGTCCACTTTCACGAAGTGGGTGCGCTTGATTCGATTGTCGATATCGTCGGCGTGGCTTTGGCGTTGGAAGACTTGGAAGTCGATCAAGTGTACTCTGGACCTGTTCCGACCGGCAACGGATTTGTCCGCTGCGACCACGGCTTGTATCCCGTGCCTGCTCCGGCTACCATGGAGATTTTAAAAGGCATTCCCCTCCGGTTCAGCGCCATTCAAAAGGAATTGACCACTCCAACCGGGGCAGGCATCGCCGCTGCTCTGGCCGAAAAATTCGGCCCGCTGCCAGCCATGACCGTAGAAGCGATCGGTTACGGCGCGGGCGCGCGGGACTTGCCCGACCAGCCAAACGTGCTGCGCGTGCTCATCGGTACGCTTTCATAAGTTAACCAAAAAAAGGGGGAGATTGTTCGGGGCCGCAGCACCCGTCAATCTCCCCCCATCGATTCCAAACGCTCAGGCGAGACCTGCTTTGCCTTCTCCAGAGCCTGTTGATACACCTGCTTTAACGGAATGCGCCATTCCCGCGCCAGCCTCGCGCATTCTTCGTACTCCGGCGCTACCTGGACCCTTTCCCCTTGGTGGTAACCAATTTTCGCCGTCACTTTTCCCCAATCTGTCTCTACCGTGATAAACCTGCGGGCCAGCCGATGAACAGCAACCGGGAAAACCCTCAGTCCAAACGTGGATGTTTCGCGGAACATAATCCCCTTCATCGCTTCCAACTGGCTCTCGTAAGTCAGCACCTGCAGCAGCATGCCCGGCCTGCTCTTTTTCATTGTCATCGGCAGGACCGTCACATCATTGGCCCCGGCTTGAAGCAGGCGCTCCATCGCATAAGCGACCCACTCCGGACTGACGTCATCCAGGTTGGCCTGCAGCAGGTACATTCCCTCATCGATGTGCTCCTGCGCATGCTCCCGGCACTCGCGCAGGATAGGCGGATTGCCGTTTTGGCTTACCTGAATCAAAGCGATCCCCTCTGCCGCGCCTGCCTTTTCCACTTTCCCCGCTGGGAGTTCCCCCGACGCGATCCCCAACTCACGAAGCCAGGCCAAGGCCAACGGCGACAAAGGCTCTGCCGTCTGTCTCCACTCCGCAATGGCAAAGCCCTCTAAAAGGGGAAGCCACTCGGCCGGCAGCCCCCGCGGTACGACAAGCGGAGCAAGCCTCAGCTTTTTCCAGAACGTCTCGTACCGGGACAGCTCCGCAAGCGCCGACATCTCCTCTTCCCAAAAAGCCGCCGGCACTGTGCTTTCATAGGCTTTGGCCCTAGCCACGGCAGAATCGAGACATCCCGGGTAAGCCGTTTTTTCCGCCGGCTTTCCTTCGAGTGCGTTCCAAGCGCCAAGCAAACCAGTCAAGGTAAGCGGCTTGTCACTGTACAATATCCAAGTATCCATATCATCCACATCCCTATAGTTACCCAATTTATGGAAAATAGATTAAACCCCCGGATAGACGCAGAGACTACTAACGAAAAACGATCAACCAGGGAGGAATCAAGAATGCGGATTCTGCACCTTCGCCTAATGGTGATCCTGTTGTTCGCAGCACTCAGCTTGTTTGCAGAGCATTACGCCTGCGCCCAAGCTGCTGTTTCCGCATCCAAAGATAAGACAAACCAGGCGGACGTCTTGCAGCAGCGCATGCAATTATTCTGCCGTTTTGAAGCCGTCTACGGAATTCCCTGGACATACCTGGCAGCAATCGATCAATACGAGCGTACCATATCCAAGCACAAGAAACACGAAAAAACACCGATGCGGCTGACTGCGATCGACATACCGCCAGCTGTTTGGAGCGGCTACCTCAATCCGGAGCAAAACGATACGAATGAGTCGTCCATTGCCTTTTTCGGCGGAATCGGCCTTGACGGCTCAGGCGATGGACTGGCCGACCGCAACAACGATGCCGACGTGCTCGCGGCGATCATTCAACAGCTCGCTGAATTTGGATACAGCAGCGAAGATTTTCGCATCGGTTTGTGGACCTACTATAAACGCGAGCGCGCAGTCCAAACAATCGAACAATTTTCCAAAGTATACAAAAAGTACTTGACACTTGACCTGCAGCGCCACACCTTCCCCATCCCCAAACCGTACAATTACAGTTATAAAAGCACCTGGGGCACGGCCCGCGACTGGGGCGGAAGGCGGATCCACGAGGGAACCGACATCTTTGCGGACTACAGCACGCCGATCCAGAGCACAGGCTACGGCGTCATCGAGATTATCGGCTGGAACCGCTTTGGCGGCTGGCGCATCGGCATTCGCGACATGGACAACGTCTATCACTACTACGCCCACCTCTCTGCCTTTCGCAAGGGGCTGAAAGCGGGAGACATCGTCGAGCCCGGACAGATCATCGGGTATGTCGGCAGCTCCGGCTACGGCAAACCCGGGACTTCCGGCAAGTTTCCCCCCCACCTCCATTACGGGATGTACATCGACAACGGGAACAGCGAATGGGCGTTTGACCCGTTTCCGAAGCTGAAGAGCTGGGAGAGGATGATGTACAGGAAAAAAGAGGGTTAGGTATCTAACGCAAACGCAAAAAAAGCGATGGCAGCTCTGCTCCATCGCTTTTTTTCCTAATTTCCTCCCGGCATAACCGGCTGCCCTTCAGGCCCTATCCCCATCTTTGGCACTTCAGGTTTTCCTTCCGGATTGTTATACAGGTAATACGGTACTTTTCCGATGATCAGTGAGTGAGCAATTGGAATTTCCGACGTGACCGTCTTTTTCTCCGTAGCAAATGGTATGACAATCCGCAGGTCGACTTCGACGTACATGTAAATCGTCATGAGCACCATGTTGATCCCCGCTTCCGACAGGCTGTGCCTCAATTGTGCCCGCACGGAACCGACCGGCACAAACTTGAGCGGCAGATCGGGTCCCATCTGCGCCAGGAAGCTGTTTCCCGTCACCAACCCGAGCGGAATAGACTGATCGATTTTTTGCGATTCGAATTCTTCCAATCGATTTTGAATTCGCTGCGTCGTCTCGCCGACGATCCGGGCGTTCTCCTGGGCGTTCCAATTGATCGCCTGGATCTGGCCGTCGCGATCCTGCAAAATATTGGCCAACTCCTTTATGTCGATCCCCTGCTGTACGATTCGTTTGGTTACGGCATCGGCAATCGCCTCTTTGGCGAGCTGCTCGGCTTTTTGCGTAGCCAGGATCATCAACGTCGGCTCGATCCGCCGCTCCAGCAGGAATAGCGACTGCATCATCAACGCAAGCGAGATGACCAAAGCGATAAAGACCGCCTTTGGCCGGGTCAGTGGACCCCGCGGACGTCGACGAACCCGAAACACTGCCACTTCCGCCACCCCCTACATAGTACATCCTATGCAGCGGGCAAATCATTTACGTCAGGTGTCCAGTCTTTAGTGAGCCTCTGCCGTCTTTTTCTTCCCCGGCAGCAAAATAAAGACGATCCCCGCCGCGACGATCACGCTGGCGACGATGAACGGCGTGTGAAGCGACACGGAGTGGCCGATAAACCCGGACAGGACGGGAGCGATTGCCGCGCCAAGCCAGCGGACAAAGTTATACGCACCAGAGGTAACGCCCCGCTCGTACGGAGATACGTCCATCACGTAGCTGGTAAACAGCGCGTTGTTCAGGCCGCTGATCAGTCCGGAGATGATGATCAGTACGATATCGATCCAAACCACATCGACGAAGTACAAGAGTGCGAGGATGACGAACATCGCGATCAAGCTGTAAGGGATAATCTGTTTCGGTTCGGATTTGTCTTCCAGCCGATGGGCCAACACGGCGGAGCCGTATGCGAGCATCAGGCCCCAGCCAAAAAACACCAGCCCCAATTGAATGGCCGTCAGACGCAAGACAAGCGGGGAGTATGCCAGGACGACGAAGAAGCCGTAATAGTACAGCATCGCCGACAGCGCTCCGCGCAGGAACGGTCCGTAGCGGATCAGGTGCAGCAGCTCCCGGCCGCTTGCCGTCCGCTTGTTCGTCTTGGCCTGCGGCTGGTAGACGTAGAGAATGACGAGGATAAATGCCAAGAAAATCAGGATGCCGGTCGCGAAAAAGGGATAGCGCCATGAGGAGCCGCCAAGCAATCCGCCGACCAGCGGTCCGCCGGCCATCCCAAGTCCCATCGCCCCTTCGTACATGCCAACCGCCCGGTGTACGTCGGCTGTCAGAGCGATGATCAAGGTCATGGTGGTGGCCATAAACAAAGAGTTGCCCAGCCCCCAGCCTGCCCGGAAAATGGAGAGCTCAGGGATGCCGTTTGAAAAACCGCACAACAGGGCAAATACCGTAACAATGGCCAAGCCGGTAACCATCAATTTTTTTTCGCCAAACTTGCCGGTCAGAATGCCGGACGGAATCATCATAAAAGACATCATCAAAATATATGCAGTAAACAGCATTTCCACTTGCGCTTCGGTCGCGCCGATGTCTTCTGCGATTACGGGCAGGATCGGGTCGACGATGCCAATCCCCATAAACGCCAAAAACGTGGCAAAGACGGTAATGTAGCGAGCGCGGGTCTGCCGTTTTGAATTTTCTTCCATTTTTTCTCCTCCATGTAATTCATGTTGTTTCCTCTTTTAGTATCTCTGTCACCTTTGCATGTAAAGCTTCGATTTCCTGTTTAAACCTATCCATTTTCCTTATTTTTTGGTTTATCATTTCCAATTCTTCCCGCAGATTGTCCGCCAGCAGCTGCAAATCTGCCCTGCTCTGCTGTTTTTCGGAAGCATTGTACAGATCACCATATTGTTCGATCTTCTCGTTGACTGACATAAAGCGCTGCAGCTCTGCCAGCGAGAAGCCCAATACTTCCCGGGCATCCATGATTTTTTTCAAGCGTTCAATATCCGCTTGGGTATAGAGTCTCGTTCCTCCTTCTGTCCGCTCGGGAGGCTGGATGAGTCCAATCTCCTCATAATAACGGATCGACCGCTTGGTCAACCCCGTTTCCTTGGCCACATCGTCGATTTTGAACATCATGATCCCTTTCACGCTCCAACAGAATGTAATTATAGTCCTAATATAACGTTAACGTCAACGTTAGATTTACCCAATCATTCCGGAAATAAACCAGCCCGGGCGGCCAATTTCTGACAACCGGGCTGGCTTTTACAGGATGTAATCGCACGAAGCAATCATTATATTGAGATGTTTTGACAAATCAATTTCATAGGGCGAAGCAACTCGCTCGCCATTTGGTTCCTTGATCACGCGGAGAATCGGACGGCTGGGAGCGCCCCGATTGTAATCGACCACGATCCCCTCCTCCCCCGTATTCAAGGTCACAGTCAGGCCAATCGGATAGAGGGCAATGGTATCGCGAAAGTGTTCGACCATTTCCTGGTTAAACAGCTTGCCCGTCCCGAGGAACAGCTCCTCCATCGCCTCATGCGGCAGCATTGCCTTGCGATAGACGCGGCTGGTGGTCATGGCATCAAACACATCACAGATGCCGAGGATCTTGCCGTAGCGGTGAATCTCACTCTCAACCAGACCCCGCGGATATCCCGAACCGTCGCAGCGCTCATGATGCTGATAGGCGCAGTGGGCAGCCAGCAGCGGGATATCGTCTTCTTTGCGCAGCAGCTCAAAACCGTACTCTGTATGTTTTTGCATGATTTTGTACTCTTCGTTAGTCAGTTTGTCCGGCTTGGTCAAAATCTCCGAAGGGATAGCCATCTTGCCGATGTCGTGCAGGATCGCTCCTATGCCCAGCTCCGTCAGTTCTTTCTGATCCAATCCCAGCTTGACCCCGAGCGAGGTCGCATACAAAGTGACGTGAAAGGAGTGATAAAAGACGTAGTTGTCGACTCCCCCCACGCTGCCCAATAAATTCATTGCCACTTGATTGCCTTTTAGTTCGTCAATGATTGAAAGCACGGCATGCCGAAACTTCTGTCCGATCTGCTGGCTGCTCGGCAGCTGCCGCCAGCGCTTTGGATCGATCTGATAAGCCTTGAAAGTTTCGCTGATAATCCCCATCGCTTCCCGTCTCGTCTGTTCGGAAACGACATCCTCCACTATAATATCGCTTGTAAGCTCGTCGTCTATGTACACGGCAGAAATATGGTATTCCTGCAGCCTGTTGATCATTCTTTGCGTTAGGAAGACTCCAGCCCCGATCAGCACAGTCCCGTTGTTCGTATAGATAGATTTCGCTATTTTTTGTCCTGGCTGGCAGCGATTAACCGAAATGAGTCGCATAGCAATTGTCGCCTCTCCTAAATCGTCACTTTCGACAAAACTCTTGTTTATTTGCCATTTTTCACTAACATTAGCATATCACATTGCCTAAAAATAAAAAACGTAAATAGCCCGATTGACGGCACAAAGGCTCTTACCGTGAAGTAAGAGCCTCGCTTCGCTTAAAACATTTTACGGATCGCTTCCCGACCGGATATTCCCGCTGGAATCCCCGCTTTTTCTGCTGTTGTGGTCACCGATTCGAGCGGCGCATCCAGCAGCTCCTGGATGGTTTTTACGCCGACCGCCCGCCCGGCAAGGACCTCGCGTTCGGCCAGCCGCTGATTCAGCAGGCCGACATCCAAAGCGCCGCACATGATGTACCCCTTTTCCGTGGTAACGGCCAGCAGTGTCGTCTTCGGCAGTCGGACCGTAATCGCCAGAGCTGTTCCCTCTTCAAACGAGATTGGCTGTACCTCAATCATGTCTGTTCCTCCTCCTCCGCTATACCCTATGTAAAAAAGCACCCGGGGGTGCAGCTTCAGTGAACAGTCGCGGAAGGCAGTTCGGCATCCATCGCGACTTTCCGTTTGACTACTTCAATCATATACGTCGCGATCATTTGAAACAACTCTTCATCGTCCATTTCATCGATCAAACGGTACAAGTCGTCTCGCGATTGTTCCTGAAGAATTCCAGCGACAATGGCGATAATATCCTCCTCATCGCGGCTAAAATGCCCCCTGTACAACTGGTAGAGCTCATCGATAAAGCGCAAGTCAAGGCACTCCTTTTTCCTTTTAGGATAACGCCTGCCAACAATCCTATTCCTTGGAGCGGCAGTCCAGCCAACGGGGCACGAAGCTTGCTTTCACCAAAACATCGTCGCCGAGCGTGACCGCCAGTACCTCGCGCAGGACCTCCGGCAGGAAAAACCGGTAGTTCTTGCCCTGCGACAATTCGGGAAACAGCGGGCTAAAGGCAAACAGGTCCACAGTGCCGATCCGGTATTCGCGCTGCATGTCGAGCGGATCCCCGTTCACCTCAATCCCGCAAATGACCGGCAAGACCCCCGCTTCATAGTGGACGGTGATGCCGTCTACCCCCATCCATCCGACCATCTTGCCGCGAAAGCCAAAGCCGCGCAATTCTTTATACACAATCTGCGGCTGAACGGAATGGGCGATCAGTTGAAACAGCTGCGCCCCTGTCAGCGTAACGGCACACGGCTTGATCGGGTGGGGCATGCACAGCAGCAGATCCTTGCGGGTCACTGCCCCTTCGGATAGGGGGGCGAGCAGCAAGCCGCTGTTGGCCAGGCCTATGTCGGCATTTGCCCAAAGCCGCAAGCTAGCCGCCAAAAAGGAGGCAAACGGCGTCTCGCGCTCCCAGTCTACCCCGAAGTCGACGCTCAGGGTGCCGACAGTCTGATTCAAGATCAGCTCCGCTTCTTCCTCTTGCCGCTTGATGACCGACCGGACGACTGCATCATCGGGAAACTGCTGCGCAGCAAAAACTTCTGCCGAACTTTCCACCACCCTCCCTGTCCCTTCGTCCAGGACAAGCTGAACGTGGCCGACGTATTCGCCCCAACGTCCTGCCTGTGCGATCAGCGTGTGGTCAGACCGTTCTCCCCGTTCCAGCAAATGATGGGTATGCCCGCCCAGGATCACATCGATTCCCTCGATCTCCCGGGCCATCTGCCGATCTTTTTGCAGCCCCAGGTGGGACAGGACGATCAAGACGTTCACATGCGGCCTCAATTGTTCTACCTGCTTCGCAATCAGGGGCAGCGGCTCTTTCGCCTCCCAGCCGAGCTGCTCGTAGACGTCAAAAACGGCCGTAACGCCAAGGACAGCCGCGCGAACCCCTTCCCACTCATGGATGGCGTACGGAACCGCCCAATGCGGGCGCTCATGTGTAGCAGCATCGTACAGATTGCTCAGGACAATAGTAAACTCTGCCTGCTCAAACAGCTCATCCAGTCTTTCCTTGGGCAAGGTGATGCCTTCGTTGTTGCCGATCGTCACATATTGGTAACCGCTGTGGTTGACGACATCCACATTGGCATGGCCCCACGTCGCCTCCGTAGGCAGGCTCATCCGGTCAGAGTGATCCCCGATATCGACGGTGAGTACATAATCTCCCTTTGCTTCCCACGCCTGGCGACGCTCTTTCAGGCATGTGGCAATCTGCGGCATTCGCTCAAAGCGGCTGTGCAAATCGTTGGTGTGGAGAATATGCAGGGTTCGGGTCACGTTGTTCCCCCCTTTTGCTCGTTCAAGCCGTGAAGGCTTTGACAATCATTTGGACCGCAATCGCCAGGATGAGGACGCGCAAAATCACGATCAGCGTCTGTCCTTTTATTCGCTTGGCCAGCACCGCTCCTACTTTACCGCCAATCCAGGCCCCGGGGGCAAGCGTTAAAACGTACAGCCAGTCGATGTGATCATGCAGCACGTTTGTAACGCTGCCGACAATTGCCGAAAGGAAGATGACGAACATGGAAGTGGCAGAAGCCGCGTGCGGAGGAAAGCGGAACAGCACAAGCAGGACCGGCACCATCAAGATGCCGCCGCCAACGCCAAACAGCGAGGAGATAATTCCCACAAAAAAGGCAATCGAGACGGCCATCCAACGCTTGTAGCCGTATTCATGCTCGTTCCCCTGTTCGTCTGTATAGGTTCTCACCACGTCCAATTGAAGCTTTAGCGGCTTTATTTTATCCTTGACCATGATCAGTACAAACATGGCAATTTGAAACAAACCGAACAGCAAATAAAACGAATGCAGCTGCAAAAGCTTGTTGATGTAAACGCCGGCGATCGCTCCCGGAGCGCTTCCGATGAAAAACAGCCAGGCCGTCTGCGTATCCACCTTTTTCTGCTTTACATACGCCAACGTGGAGGACAAAGCCGTGACGGCAATCACCATCAACGACGTCCCGGCCGCTAACTGGGCCGTCATGGTGCCTGGCTGATACCAATTGACAAAGTAGAGCAGGGCCGGCACGAAGAACATCCCGCCGCCGATTCCCACCAGGCTGCCTATAGCCCCTGCGACCAGGCCGACCAGCGTAAATACTGCGACCAACAATAGCATGAAGATTCTCCTTAAAACAATTCCAACTGCTGCGGATGAAGCCCTGAAGGTTTTACGCCGAGGAGCTCCATGAATTGCTTGGCATTTCCCGCCGCGTCACCGCCTGAGTTGTTGTTAAATAAAATGTATACCTTTTTTGCCTTTTCTTGCAACTGCCTGATGAACGGGACCCACTCCCGCAGTTCTTCTTCGCTGTACTTGTACAGATAACGCACATCCCGCCAGTTTTGACCTGCACCGGGGTCTCTCCACCCCGATACATTGCGCCCGTGGAAGCGAACGAGTGACAGCTCCGGCCGGGTGACCGCAGGGACGATCGGGACACAGCCGGTTCCGACTTGAGGTTCGTCACACACGACGTGCACCGCGCCCAGGTCGTTTAGCAGAGCAAGGGTGCGTTCGCGAAATTGGGGCTCAAACCAGCTGCGGTTGCGAAACTCGACGGCGACCGGATAGCGGGGAAAGGCCCGAACACACAGCTGGACGTAGTTTACATGCTCGCGTATGCAGTCGAACCACGGCGGAAACTGGAACAGGAGCGCTTTTAGTTTTCCCGTGCTGACGAGCGGCTGGATGCTCTCCTCAAACCGGGAAAACAGCTCTTCCCGGCTCATCGCCGCTTCAGGTCCGCCGCGCTTGTGGCCGGTCATCGCCTGATGGGGCTTCACGATGAAGCCAAAGGTATCAGGCGTCTCCCGCGCCCATACCTGATAGTTTTTCTGTGGTAAAATGGCGTAAAACGAACTGTCCAGCTCGACGATCGGAAAGTGGCTGGCGTAGACGGACAGCTTGTCACGGCTGCGCACCCCTTGTGCATACAGATCGTCGTGATCTCCCCAGCCGCACACGCCAATCGAAATACGGCTTTCCATCATACCATTCCTTGTGAAAGGAGCGAAATGGATGCTCCCTGATATTTTGGGCCAACCCTTCGCAAATAAGCATATCAAACTAAAGTTGGACGGAAAAGTACTGAAGCGCCTCATCGCGGAAGGGCGTGAGGCGCTGCCTTATGAATATTCTGCTCTGCTGGCCGGAAGAGGGGCAACCATTACCTGCCATTTTGCAAATGTATCGGAAACGGCGGCAACAGAAACTTTTTCCTGGAGCGGTCCGGCTCTCCTCACCACCTTACAGCTTCTTCGGGAGCGGGAGCTTCGTTGGCTGGGCTGCGTTCACACCCATCCCCGGACACCCGCGATCCCCTCTGCCGCCGACCATGCCGGCTGGCATTACCCAGAGCTGAGTTACTGGATTCTCTCTCTCGCCCGGCCGGATCAGCCGGAACTGAAACTGTACCAGATGGCGGGCGGCCGCTTTTTTGCCAGGGAGTTTAAGATTACAGACGAGGGCTCTTAGGCTTCGGCAGTACCGCTCTTCTCTTCGCTTGCCGCCGGTTTCACCTCTTGCTCCGTGCCTTTGTCCGACTGCATGAAGCCTGCAATCATTTTGTTCATATCCAGCCCGGACACGTCCTTCAGCATCTCGGGAAGCTGGGACATCATTTTGGTGACGTTCATGCTTAACCGGTTGACGCCGTCCCCCTGGCCGTTGCCGGAGTCGATGATCGTCACCTTGTCGATCGCCGTCATCGGCTCTGCCACCTTGGAGGCAAGCTCAGGCAGCATCTTGGCCACGATGTCCAGCACCGCTGCTTGCCCGAACTTCTCGTACGCTTCGGCCAGCTTCTGTTTCCCTTCTGCTTCCGCTTCCAGCTTCAGACGGGTGACCTCCGCCTCTGCCGTACCTTTGGCCTTCTCCGCTTCCGCGACAGCCAGACCCTCGATCCGCTTTTGCTCGGCCTGCGCCTTCGCCTCCGCCTCGATCCGGTACTTCAAGGCATCGGCTTCCCGCATCTTCTTCGCTTTCTCCGCTTCGGCGGCCTGCTCAACCGCATAGCGGTCGGCGTCGGCCTTTTTCTTCACTTCTGCATCGTACTGCTTTTCGCGGCGAAGAATTTCTTTTTCTTCCAATTCGATTTGCTTTTCTTTCCGAACGATGTCGATTTTCATTTCTTCTTCCGTCACTTGCTGCTTGGTCACGACTTCCTGCAGCGTATAGGCCTGGTCGGCGATCGCCTTGGCCCGGTCCTGTTCTTGTTTGAAGGCGGAGACCTTCAATTCTTTCTCTTTTTGCGCTTCGGCGATATTGGTCTCTTTCAAAAGTTCTGCCTTGCGCGCTTCTTCTTCCGCTCTTGCCTGGCGAATCCGCGCTTCTTTGTCCGCTTCCGCCTGGGAAATGACCGCGTCCCGTTTGACAGCGGCAATCTGCGGAATCCCCAGGGCAGCCAGGTAACCGTTCTTGTCGCGCACTTCTTTAATCGTAAAGCTGACGACCGTCAGACCCATCTTTTTCAAGTCTTTCGCCGCTACTGCCTGCACCTCTTGGGCGAAGCGCTCCCGGTTCCGGTAGATCTCCTCTACCGTCATGCTGCCGAGAATCGCCCGCAGGTAACCCTCCAGGACCTCCTGCGCTTCAGCTTTCAACGCTTCGTCCGTTTTCCCCATAAACTGCTCGGCAGCGGTGGCAATCTCTTCAATCGAACCGCCGACCTTGATGATTGCGGTTCCGTCCGCCATCACGGGAACGCCTTGCTCCGTGTACACTTCAGGCGTCGAAACCTCCAGCTTTTGCGACAGCAAACTGATGTAATTGGCCTGCTGGAAGATCGGCAGGATAAACGCGCCGCCGCCGCGGACGATCTTCATCTTCCGCCCTTGCTCGTCTGTCAGCACGTTTTTGCTGCCCAGATAGCTGCCCGTAACGATCATCGCCTGGTCAGCGCCGACCGTTTTGTACCGGGCCCAAAAGGTGATCCCCAATATTGCCAAGATAGCGATGACGACAACCAGGATGACGGTAACGCCAGGTTCTAACATCCAATCTCTCCCCCTCTATTGAAATGGCACTACATACAACACGTGATCCTTTACCTCGACGACGACGACGCGAGTTCCCTCGGGAATGCTCACCTGGTCCATGCTTGCGGCCATGTGGTTGGTCGTCCCGGTAATCATCGGGATGACGACCTCCCCCAGGCCATTTTCCGGAATGGCCGTGAGAACTTCACCGATTTTTCCCGTCAGCTGCTGCAGGGAGTAACCTGTCGAAACTTCGGCGTCCTTCATCGGTTTGACCCAAATGAAGTAAGAAATGACTGTAATGGCTATCCCGGCGGCAGCCGCCCCCAAAAAGACGCTCGGGAGAGAAAGCGCGGTCCAGCGGTACAGAAGATATCCGCATCCGCCAAACGAGGTCAGTCCGCTCATCAAAGACAGCGGCTGCAGCAGCGGAACCTCAAAATGCGGTACGTGGCTTGTCGTGTCGCCAAACAAAAGGTTGATACAAGCGTAGATAAGTCCGATGCCGACACAGACAAGAAACAGAATCTCCGGCCAAGCCATGCCTTTTCACCCCCTTCTCTAACCGTCAAGCATTCGCAGTCAATTCCATTAATGGAACTTTATTTCCTATTATGTAGTACGATTTTTTTGTATAAAGGTTTCGATAATTTCTATGCAAAATCTACAAATATCGGGGCAATACTACGAGGAAGACCTGTTGGGGAGTGATCTCAACCGATGGCTGTCGCCACGATTAACGGTGCCACGATGTATTACGAGACAAGCGGAGCGGGCGTACCAATCGTATTCATTCACCCTCCTGTTATTACCAGCGAAAACTTTTACTACCAAAAGCGGGATCTGTCCCAAGACTTCCAGGTGATCTGCTTTGACATCAGGGGACATGGCAACAGCGGGTACTCTGAGGAGCCCCTCACCTACCCGCTGATCGCCCGTGACATGAAGGGGCTGCTCGATACATTGGGTATTTCGCAGGCATACCTTTGCGGATATTCAACCGGCGGCTCGATCGCACTGGAATTCATGCTGACCTATCCGGAACGGGCCCTGGGCGGAATCTTGCTCAGCGGCATGTCGGAAGCGAGCGACCTCAGGCTGAAGCAGTTGATCACGCTGGGCAAGTCGCTCGCCCAGGCGGGAGCGCTCCGGCTTTTGGCCTATACGATTGCCCATAGCAATTCCGACAGCGCTTCCTTGTTTCGCCGGATGTACGCAGCCGCGCTCAAAGGAAACGCCGAAAATATCGCTCAGTACTACGACTACAGCCGGATCTACCGCTGTACAGATCAGCTTCATCAAATCGAGAAGCCTCTGCTCGCCATATACGGCGACCAGGATAAAAGCTTTGAATCCTACTCCCGGATGATCCACCAAAAAGTCAACGGCAGCGAACTGGCGCTGGTACACGGCGTCAAGCATCAACTGCCAGCGAAAGCCGCTTCAGAGGTAAACGAACTGATCAGAGAGTTCATCTTCGCCAGGCAGGAGCAGACAAAAGACTGGCATCCCCTCCCGTTCGTCGGGGAAGGGACAGCCTCTTTGGAGGAACTTCATTAGCTGGCTTCCGCCAATCATGCCTGCAAAGGCTTCATCACCCGCTGCCTGGCAGCAAACGTGGCGATTTCTTCTACTCCTTTTTGCTTTAGCATGGCGGCGTTTTGCGCGACGTACTTGCCGATGTCGTCGGGAAAGTGAGCATCCGACGACAGGGTGAACGCCACGCCATGTTTTCGCAGCACATCAAGAAAGGCCGGACTCGGACACATTTCACGAACCGGATAGCGGTAATAAAGTCCCGCATTTACTTCTGTCGCTGTACCGGTCTCTTTCAGCGCTGCGGCAATCTGCTCATACAGCGGCAGAAGCAAAGCTTCATCCGGCCGGTAACAAAAGACTTTGAGATTATCGAGGTGGGCGGCTATGTCAAACAAACCGCTTCTGATCATGCCTTCCACAACCGCGAAAAACCGGCGGTAGAGATCAGGCAGATCGTATTGCTCGAACAGGTGGCTGACATCCGGATTGTCAAAGCCCCACCCGTCAAAGAAGTGGACAGACCCGATCACGTAATCCCAATCTGCCAAGTTCAACAGCTGCGTTAATTCGGCCTCGCCGCCTGGAAAATAATCCGCTTCGATCCCAAGTCGAAGCTGAATCCCCCTCTCGGCCCATCTGGGCTTTGCCGATTGAATGGCGGCGACAAAATCCCCCATGTTTTCCGTACATACCTGCTGCAGCCAGGTGGCTTGCAGACGGCCAAGCTCGGAATCGCCCAGCTCCATACGGCGCTCAAAATAGGGACGAGCCTCTTGAAACCGGTATAAATGATCGACAATTCCAACTTCTTTCAAGCCCTTTCGCAGCGCTTCTTCCAGATACAAGTCGATCCAGGAGGCATCGTACGCTCCGCGCTCCAACCGGGCTTGCAGACGCGCATAACTTGCCTGCAGCCAGTCGCGGGTGTGTTTTGGCGCATCAATCGGATGAAACCAATCCAGTGCCGCATTCGTCCGGTCGAGCCACCGAAACGAATAAGGTCCTTCTTCCAAATGCAGATGATAATCCACCCTCATGTCTCTTCTCCTTTTGGCCTGCCCGCCGTGATCCACTCTGTGAAACAACCTGTGGAACGCCAGTGATCCGGCATCGGCTGATCGCATATGATGGCGGTTACGTCCTCCGGTCTGCATATACGGTAAAGCTGGGTTTCTGCTATTTTCGCTCCATCTGCAAGTACGTATGCCTGTTCCGAGCGCTGAACCATTTGAGCCGAACATAACGCCTCTTCCATATCATAATCGCTTATGCCGTCTGGCGTAATCCCCCCGCATATTTTCACAACAAAAAAAGCCGCAGCAGTACGTACGGCTTTTTCAAGGTTTATCTGCCTGACATCACGGACGGCAAAATGAAGGCGTACGGCCTCACCTGCCTCCATATACGGTTCATTGTGCCGGCTGTCCTTTGAGCTCGTTGGCGATGTCCGCTGCATCTGCCAGCACGACATCCGTCGCCGTCCCCTCCACGTATTCCAGAATGGCGCGGTACGAGTGGCCGAGGCTGCGCAGCGCTTCCCAGATCGGCTGCCAGTCGATCCCGCCCTTGCCTACCGGCAGATGCAGGTCATTTTTGCCGTCATTGTCGTGCAGATGGACCGCACAGAGCTTCTCCCCCAGCTCGCGGATGACGGCAGGAGTATCCCAACCGTTGATGTAGGCGTGCCCTACGTCGACCAATGCTTTGATATTCGGAATCTCCTGGAACAGCTGGACGAATTCCTCCTGGTTAAACAAGGCGAAACTGCCGAGTCCGACGTTTTCCACGGCCAGGTCCACGCCCAGACTCTGCGCTTTTTCCCCCAGCCTCATCAGGTTCTCCTTGGCGTACTGCTGGGACTCGTAGCGCAAGAACAAGGGTGTGCAGTACAAATTGGGGTGAATGGTCATCTGTTCGGCCCCGATGCGGGCAGACCACTCCAGGCATTGTTTGTACACCTCGTAGGAATAGGTACGGATCACTTCAAACCGGGGGGTGGCCAGATTCAACTCCCAGATCGGTGAATGTACGCTGACCGGGCCTTCGTGCCGTTCGAAGCGGAAGTATTCACGATCCCACTCCACAGGTTCCCGCCAGTTGGGTCCATCCATCGAGATTTCGATTCCACCCTGCCACTGGTGCAGCAGATCATTCACCTCATCGATATTGTGCATGTACGGCAACAGATTAATAAACAGCTTCATGTTCATTACCCCTCTTTCGCCAGGTTATTTAACCGCTTTTTTTGACCGCGGTCTGTGCATCCGAAGCGCCGGACGGAATCTCGTCGCGGGCGTCGATCAACTGACACCTTCACTATAAGGCGGCAGTGTGAAGCAGGGATTAAGCTGGGATTAAGGGCTGTAAATTACATGTAAAAACGAAAAGAGAACCGCCGGGCGGCAGTTCTCTTTTTTCTTTTCTTATTCAAGACCGATGGAGGGTAATGCTGTAACTGTATAAGTCGCCTCGGAAATACGAATGCAGTATCTCGATCGGCACCCCTTGGGGAAAATGGGTATTAATTCCTATCCCAACATTTAGAAATAACCCCAATTTACTATACTCATCTACCCATTCTACCGCTATATTAAGATTAGAATGAATTTTGTCAATGGAGGAAAGATATGTTAAAAAGGAAGTTACCTACCCTATTCCTGATCACAGCACTTCTTCTCTCGGCATCAGGCTGCAGCGAGGCCGAACCGGGAACAGCCAAAACCCAATCGAATCCAACCCAAACAGAACAGGATACAACCGCTGAGACAACGAATGAGCCAGTCTCCTCCAAATCAGCAGGAGCGGACAGCTCACCAGCCTCTCTGCCCAAACCTCCCATTACACTGGAAGAGATCCTCGCTTACTCGGAAGCTGCCGGACAGTATGCAGGAAGCAATTACGATGAAGCAGCCGTAAAAGCCGAACTGGATAAGCTGTCGAAGGATATGGACACCGAGGAGGTTTACGCCCGAATCCTGCATCTGATCGGCGAGAATTATCAGAAGGAAAAAAGTACGTTTGATCGGCTTGAGCAGGTTAATTACAGGCAAGCCCTCCTCTCCATCGACCCTGCCGACCCGGCTTCCGCGCCGCAGACGAAGCCCAAGGCAAATATCGAGGTGATCCTGGATGCGAGCGGGAGCATGGCGGAAAAGGTGAACGGCGGCGTCAAGATGGACCTGGCGAAAAAATCGATTCAGGGCTTCCTCGAGAGCATCCCTATGAATTCCAATGTAGGACTTCGCGTATTTGGACATAAAGGCTCAGGATCGGAACAAGATAAACCGCTCTCGTGTGCACAAACGGAATTGGTCTACCCTTTGGGCAGCTACGATCAAGCCCGTTTCCAAGGCTCGCTTCAGCAGTTCGGCCCAAAAGGCTGGACAGGAATAGCCACTGCTCTGGAGGCAGCCCGTGAGGATCTGAAAAACTCCCACAGCGAAGGCATGGAAAATATCATTTATCTCGTGACCGACGGAATCGAGACGTGCGGCGGCAATCCGGTTGAAGTCGCCAAATCGCTCCATCAGTCCGAGATGAAGGCTGTGATCAATCTGATCGGCTTCGATGTGAACGATGAGGCCCAACGCCAGCTCAAGGCTGTCGCCGAGGCAGGCGGGGGCACCTACACCACAGTCAAAGATAAAGCCGCGCTGGAAAATGTATTCAAGCAGTACCTGAACGAATTGTACAAGGAAAACAGCAGCTGGATGCAGCAAGCTATCGATAACGTATGGAACCAGTACGAGGGAGAAGAAAAAGAACTGATCGATACCAGAAAAAAGATGCTGGACAAGGTGGAAACCGAATACGATCGGTTGAAGGCGGCCGTCAGCTATCTGCGCGATCAGGAGCTTCTGGAAAAGAAGCAAAAGTCAGAGCTCCTCTTCTGGCTGGATGATCGCTGGCTGGATCTGAGCGTTTACGCCGATGACCGCTGGTTCGAGATTGGGCACAAAATGGATGTGGAATGGATGGATGCTTCCGCGGAAGTAGAGAGCCGCTGGATGGAAAACGGGCGCATGCTGGACGCCAAATCGGGAAAAATCGCACTTAGGATCCCCAGCCTGCGCACCCCCAAAATACGGATCAAACCGCTGCGGAATAAGCCGATTCGCTATGACTTTTAGAAAATGCAGCAGCCCGCCCGTCAGGGAGTGGGCTGTTTTTTCTTAATCACAGACGGGATCGGGAGGACATTGACCGATCTTTCGCTTGGCACTATGATTAGTTCAGTCTCCCTACAGTTGGCTCGCATAGAGGGAGGGAAGATCACTTCGATTGGAGGAATTGGCATGACAGATGATGCCAAGCAGCGGGTAAAGTCGCAATTTTCCAAGAACGCAGAGAGTTACTTCACAAGTGAAACACACGCGAATGGCCAGGATCTTCCCTTGCTGGTCGAATGGCTTTCACCCCGTTCGGATTGGACGGCGCTCGACGTCGCGACCGGCGGCGGCCATGTCGCCAAAACACTGTCGCCTCATGTTCGCCACGTCTTCGCGACAGATCTGACAAAAGAAATGCTGGCCAATACGGCCCAGCATTTATCCCCATCTTCCCCAAATATTAGCTACGTGATCGCCGATGCCGAATCGCTGCCGTTTCTCGATCAGACCTTTGATCTCGTGACCTGCCGGATCGCTCCTCATCACTTTCCAAACCCGGGTGCATTCATCAGCGAGGCGGCAAGGGTGTTGAAACCCGTGGGTCAGACGAACAGCCAACAGCCCCGGACAAATCGAAGAAGTGGAGAACTACATTCTGCGGGCGAGCGATGAAATTCACGCCTATTTTCATGTGGAGATTGCCGATGAACGCGTCCAAACGCTTCAGGTAGATGAGTGGATGGTCCTCTGCCAGAAGAAAAGCGAATAACGTTTTACCTATTTCCGTTCGCCGTATATTTCAAAATCGGACCAGATGTCTTCCAGCTCATTCAGCGTCCTCGATACCTGCTCAGGCACGCGGTTAAACATCGTCCGCAGCAAGGCCGTCACCAATGACATGGGGGCTGCGAATGAATCCATATGGGAGGCGATCCCGGTCGGCGTACAGTGAACTTCATCGGCGCAGCGGACCAGCGGCGAGGACGGATAATCGGTGATCGCAATAGTCGGAACGCCTTTTTTTCTCGCGTATTTCATGCCATCGATCGTAAAGCGCGAATAGCGCGCAAACCCGATCCCGACGATCACATCCTCGGGGCCAAAGCGCTGGAGCAGATCGCTCGTTCGCGGTTCTCCGTTAAAAACGATGACTTCCTTGTCCAAGAGATGCAGGTAAAACTCGAAAAACAAGCCGAGCGACAGCGAACTTCGCGAGCAGATCACGCCGATCCGCCTGGCGCCCAACAAATGGTCCGCTGTTCGCTCGAACCCTTCCAGATCCAAACGCTCCATCATCATTTTGATATTTTGCACATCATCCTCCATAAACTGGATGACAGAGCGCTGTTCCTCGTTCTCCAACGCTCTCGACAGCTGGTAGCGCTCACTCGTCGTCAGCCGGGATCTCACCAGCTCTTGCAGTTCGCGGGATAGCGCCGGGAATCCGGAACACCCCACAAAAGCAGCGAAACGGGTGACGGTCGAATCGCTTACCTTTGCCTTTCGGGCCAATTCAGCCACGTTGTAAAAGGCGGACGCTTCGGGATCCTTCAGGATGACATCGGCAATCATTTGCTGTGACGGGCTCATCTGCGAGTACAGTTGAGCGATCCGCCGCAGGACGGTAGAATCCGCTTCCATGGGCATCACCTCAGAGCCTTAGTCTTTCCAGACAGTATACGACGAACTGGAGATCCCGGACAACTTTGTTTTACACCGCGGCGATTTGCCGCAGCGCTTGAAAGCTCTTTTCAAATGCCTGCAAGGTAGCTTGCAATTCGGTCTCGCCATGAGCGTCAGACATGGAAAAGCGGTTCAGCGGTTTCGTATAGATCCCCTCGTCCATCAGCAAGTAGTCAAGGGCGAGCCTCAGCTCTTGCGGATTGGTTCCGGCATCGTTCGCTTCCTCAGTCGGCACGAGATTAAAAATGGTGCCGGCGCCGACAGTCGAAAACGGGATCCGATACTCCCTGGCGAGTGTCTCGATGCCTTTACGCAGGCTTGTCGTTCTGTCGACGATGCTGTCAAAACGGCCGGGCTGCTTCAGGTAACGAATGGTAGCCAGTCCGGCGGCAAGCGAAATCGGATTTCCGTTGAACGTTCCGCTGTGGAAGACGACTTCTGCTTTGCTTGATGAGCGCAGCGGCGAACACATTTCCATGATCGCCCGTTTGCCGCCGACCACTCCTATCGGAAAGCCTCCCCCAACGACTTTTCCCAGTGCCGTCAAATCCGGCTTTACTCCGTAGTACGTCTGGGCCCCTCCTAGGGTGATGCGAAAGCCTGTTTTCACCTCGTCAAAAATCAGGACTATGCCAAGATGTTCCGTCAAACTGCGCAAATTTTCCATAAACGGTTGGTCGGCTGAAATGTACCCTGACTGCAGCGGCTCAAGGATGACGGCGCCGATCTCGTCACGCTTCTCGGTCAGGATTTTTTCGCAAGCTTCCCAATCGTGAAAAGGCAGGACAACCGTATGCTCCACATAGTAATCCGGAAGCCCCTTGCTATCTGGAACAGCCTTCGGCATCGCCGGACCGCTCTCCTTGGTCTGGTTCACACTGATCAGCACGTGGTCGTGACTGCCGTGATAGTGGCCGGAAAATTTGGCGATGTGGGTCTTTCCTGTATAGGCGAGCGCCAAACGGAGTGCAAACAGGGTAGCCTCCAAACCGGAATTCGTAAACCGGATCGATTCCATGCTGGGGTACAGCTGATTGATTTCGCTGCACATGTCAAGCTCCAGCGGATGGGTTGCGCCAAAACTGCTGGTTCCCTGCTCCTCCCAAACCGTTTCCACAGCCTCCCGAATCACGGGATGTCCGTGCCCCAGGAGCAGGGCGCCATACGAAAGCAGGTAGTCAACGTATGTTTTTCCATCCGCGTCAGTCAGCCAGGCGCCTCTGCCCTGTTGAAAAACGAGCGGAAACGGCTGGTAGTATCGAAGATTGCCGTTAACCCCGCCGGCGATGAGCGATGCAGCCTGCTCAAAAAAAGCGGCGGATTTTGGACGGCTGCTGCCAAAATGGGATTGTAAATCGGAAAGGTTCACCTTTCGCACCTCCAGTATTTTTGTTGAAATTATTATTTCACCAAATCATCCATATTGCAATAATGATTTCATAGAAAAATTCCCCGTTTTTTGCCAGCAGCCAGAAACGGGGATTTGTTGTTGCCCTGCTATTCCAATTCCTTTACGTAGAACACCAGCTGCCCGATATCCGGGCGCCAGTCGACACGGTAGATGAGAGATTCCCCTTCCGTGACCATTTTTTGTCCGTCAAGCGCGCGAATGACGCTTTCCAGATCGACATACGGCATCCCGTTAACGGTAACGGTCTGCAGCGGTTCGGATTGCTTGCCGCTGCCAAGTTCAACGGCGTAGACGGAGCCGGAGCCGGCGTGTACGGCACCGAGCGACTGCAGCACTGCCAAGGGAAGGCGGTACTTGCCTGTCGGCTTGCCGTTTTGGAGAATCTCGACAGCGGGAGCGGCAAGCGTGATTTCCCGCGGCCCCACCCCTGCGTCCAGCCATATCTTTACCGGGCTTTGCTGCTGTTCTGATTGCCAAGGCAGGTGGGCGTATCCCGTCACGACGTTCCCTTCGCCCTGCACCGTCTGTTTTACCTCGATTAGATCCATTCCCGCCCGCCGCAACGCACCGTTTTTCTCCTCTACCGTTACCAGCATGCGAAACATCGAAACGCCTTTGTCCTCCCAGCTTTCCAATTCTTCGACGAACACGTGCGCGGGCGACGCAGCCAGCTCCCGGCGCAGGGCCGCAGTCTGGTCCAGCAGTTTCGGGGCGATGAACGGCCCTTCAGCCACGTCCCCTCCGTACAGCCAAATCGCCGTATTCTTGGCTGTGTACCAGGCACTTCGCTTGGGCAGCAGCTTCTGCATCTCCCGGGGCAGATCGACGGATTTTGGCGCCGGAACGCGAGTGATAGCCGGATCGATCTTGGCTGTTCTGGTCGCTTCCTCCCAGCTTACCTTCGCTCCAAATGCTTCGCTGATAAACCGCAGCGGCACGAATGTCCGCGAGCCGACCAGCGCTGCCGGCTGGTCCAGTTCCACTTGCTTGTCGTTGACGAAAGCAGTAGCGGAATTTACCTGCAGCCGAACCGTTACATCTCCCATCCTGCCAGAGACGGTCTTGGTTTTCTCATCCCAAGAGACCTTTGCGCCAAAACGTTCGAAAATCGTTCGCAGCGGTATGAGAATTCGCCCGGAGGCAATAAACGGTTGTTGGTCGACAGGAAGCGACAGTTGGTAGCCGTTCAGCTTGATCTGCGGTGCGGCCGCTCCAGTTCCTGTTTGGGCAGAGACAGTGCCGCCTATGGCGCATCCCATTGCGAATACGGCAGACAAGAACAGCACAAGAACAGGTTTGCCAACGATACCCACAGCTTGTTTCATTGTGAGCCCTCCACTCTTTCGATCTGGTTTTTTCGCTTATCAATAAGTATCTCCCAAGAGCCATTTTTTGCAGCACGTCCGCATAACCTGTGAACATAGAAAACTTGTCTGCTATTCGAAGGAGGTTGAAGAAACTGAGAATTTATTTCCTCTCGCGCAATTCGCTGCTGCTGCTGGTCGGGTTCGGCATGCTCGTCATTTTTACCGTCATCACTTATACAAACCGCGACATACCCGCCCTGGGCAGCCAGGAGAAACCGGAGCGGGTTATCCATCTGGTCACCGGAGAGTTTAAGGCGGCACTTCCGGATGGAAAGGTGATTGAAGCCTACCGCTGGGACCCGGGCACGATCTATGTCAATACCGGGGAGAAGGTCAAACTGAGCCTGTACGGTGTAAACGGGGCCGAGCATCCTTTTGTCATCGAAGGAACGAATATCAGCGGAGTCGTCAAAAAAGGAGCGGAAACGATCGTTCCGCTCCAATTCAACAAAGAAGGGGTGTACCGCCTGATCTGTTCCACTCATGCCGACATCGCCCATAATGGCCCGATGATCGCCTACATCGTGGTTGACTGAAAAAGAAAACCCTCTCTTCCTAAAAAAGGATAGAGAGGGTTTTTTTATATTATCTTTCGGCTGGGCACAATAAATGGCGACTGCCGGCGAAACGAGCCTTTGACATCTGCCGTATCGGTGATCGTCACGAAGGCCTGGGGATCGACTCCGTAGATGATCTCCTGTATGGTAAACAGCTCAAACCGGGTGACGACGCAGACCAGAACCCGCATCTTGGTTTGGGTATAGCTTCCCTCCCCGTGCAGATACGTTGCCCCCCGCTGCAATTTTGCGTGGATCAGATTGGCGATCTGATCGGTTTTGGCAGAGATCACAATCACCGTCTTTTTTGCCGACGAAGCGGTGACGAGATCGATCAATTTCGCCAACATCACCATCGCAATCAAGGAGTACATCGCCTGCGTTACGCTGAAGTAAAAAATCGACAGGCAAACGACGATCGCATTGATTGTCATTCCCACAGAGCCGACCGTAAAGCTGAAATACTTTTGAATCAGCACGCCGATGATGTCGACTCCCCCTGTTGAACCTCCGCCGCGAATAATTATCCCGGTCCCAAGGCCGGAGATAACCCCGCCGAACAGGCACGCCAGCATGATGTCATCCGTCCGCAGAAAAGGCAGCGGCGGTACGATGTCCATAAAGATGGAAAGTGCTGTTGTCCCGACGATGCTGTACAGTAAAAATTGACCGCCAACGTAACGCCAACCCAAGATGAAAAGTGGAATGTTATAGAAAAAGTACTGAATACCGGCCGGGAAAGACGTGAGATTTTGAACGAGCATGGCAATCCCGGTGATGCCTCCGGGAAGAACCCCGTGAGGCTCCATGAAACAATTAAAGCCAATTGCCGTAAGAAAGCTCCCAATGACGACAACAACGGTGCGCACAACATGCGAAATGATGAGCTTCATGTGCCTCCCCTTCCTCAAACCAAAACAAAGTATAAGGGAGGGCATCTGTGCGGTCAATGATTTCGCACATAGTCGCAATTTTTGCTATGGGCAGAAAAAATCGCTGTCTGGCGCACGCCGCAAAACCGTTATGAAATCCCTGGCACAGGCCCATACTATTCCCAAAACCGACAACTTCCGATTGGGGCGCGGGCGATTATGATTTCCTTTCTTCTTACTGTTAGACGTCTGGCGCAGGGGCTTTGGCATGCGTTCAAAGACAAGAACTTTCAAGCCATCTTTATCATCACGCTGTTCATCCTGCTGTCGGGCACGCTCTTCTACCATTCGGAAGAAGGGCTCTCCTTCATTGATGCTCTCTATTTCAGCGTCACGACGCTAACCACGGTTGGCAGCTCCGGCTTTGTCCCCAGCACTACGCTCGGAAAGATCTTTACCATCCTCTACATTTTTGCTGGGGCGGGGCTGACCTTCGGAGTCGTAACCCGTATCGCTTACGGGATATTCTCGAATAAAAACAAGGAAGACGAGAAGCAGGGAGGAGATGAAAAACAGGCAGAGTAGAACGCCATGTTTTTCGGCCTATGACATCTACAAATTGATATGTCGTTACCAGCCCATCCTTGTCCTTAGATTGATGATGTGGGCTGCATGATGACGTCCGTGCCAGGCATAGATTCCCAGGTTCACATCTAATCGAATGACGCCAGAGTCAGGATGAATGAAGGTACGTTCCCACTGTGATTCCTGCATGGAGCGGAGCAAAAGTCCCCAGCGCGCGTGAAGTTGTTCCAGCAGCACTAAAGATAAAGAGACATCCGCTATACGGCTATCGTCGAGCTCTGCCCATCTCGCTTCGTCATAAGGTTTGATTGTCGGCGCATCTTCAGTTAACGCAAGCTTGAAACGAATCAGACTGTTCAAATGACTGTCGGCCAAATGATGCACTACCTGACGGACGGTCCAGCCCTGCGGCCGATAAGGCGTATCCAGCTGCTTCTCGTCAAGACCCTCGATCGCTTGTCGGATCTGCCCGGGCAACGCTTCGATTTCTTCAATCCAGCGAAGACGCTGCTGCCCGGAAACCGTACCGCTCCATTCGAATTTGCCGATCGGAAATTTTAAGGCTTCCACGTTTAGCGATGTCAATTGTGATCTCCCCTTATTATGCATATGTGCGAAAAATTTACAGCCCAATGAGTTCATTTGATTTGGGAATGTTCCACGTCAGGCAATCGTTTCCCGGCGGATAAACAAACAAAACGGTCATGACCGTTTTCCCTCCCCACCTGAGGACAAAAGTATTGCTAGGGCTTGCCCGTTTTTGGCAAGCAAAATGCCTTCCTTCCGAAAATTCACTGCCACGATACCTCTTCAATGCATTCCGGAATATCGTTTTTTGGGCTACCGACAATTGATGAAACAGGGTATGCCCTCATCTGATCGGCGTCATACGGAACCAGCAGCGACTGCAACAGATCAGCGTCAAACCGTTCACGGTCAAGCCAGATTGGAACATCATCCTTTTTCAATATGACCGGCATACGATCATGGATGTCTCTGACGACCTCATTTGGTTTTGTCGTGATAATGGTACAAGTGCTAACCTTGCGACCATCCGGCGCCGTCCAGGTATCAAATAGTCCAGCGAAGGCGAACAGGCTCCCGTTCTTCATTGTTATCCGCAGTGGTTGCTTGCCTTTATCTAACTGCTTCCACTCAAAAAATCCATCGGCCGGGATCACGCAACGCTTTCGTTGAAACAGCTTTCGAAATGCGGGTTTTTCGGTCAACGTCTCAGCCCTGGCATTTATCATCTTATATCCCATCTTCTCATCCGTCGCCCACGACGGCACCAAGCCCCACCGAAGCTGGCCGGCTCTTCTTTTGCCCCCATCCGCAATGATCGCCGGGATCATCTGTCCCGGTGCCATGTTGTACCGTGGATGCCAATCAAAGGGCAGCCATTCGATTTCAAACTCGGTCATAAAGTCGAGTGGATTCGCAAAAAGAGAAAATCGTCCGCACATGTCCATCCCTCCTATCACCATCTTACCCAACATAGGAGTGGAGAGAAAACACTAAAGTCAAAGAAAAATATGGAGGAACTCAATGCTGGCGCAAATAAAAAATACGTGTCCGAGCGACTTGGGCACGCAAGCGTGAAAGTCACAGCGGACACGTATCTGTACGTTATGATAGGCAAATGATGGGCTAGACCGGTTTCGAGAGCCGGAAACCCTTGATACACAAAGGTTAACCGATGCTGCCTTCCATCTCGAACTTGATCAAACGGTTCATCTCGACCGCGTACTCCATCGGCAGTTCTTTGGTAAACGGCTCGATGAAGCCCATGACGATCATTTGCGTCGCTTCCTCTTCCGTCAGGCCGCGGCTCATCAGGTAGAAGAGCTGGTCTTCCGACACCTTGGAGACGGTCGCTTCGTGTTCGAGGGTGATGTTGTCGTTCATGATCTCGTTGTACGGGATCGTGTCGGATGTGGACTGGTTATCCAGAATCAAGGTATCGCACTTGATGTTGGACTTGGAGCCTTCCGCTTTCCGGCCGAATTGGGACAGGCCGCGGTAGGTTACCTTGCCGCCTTGGCGGGACATCGACTTGGAGACGATCGTCGAGGTGCAATCCGGCGCCAGGTGGATCATTTTGGCCCCGGCATCCTGGTGCTGCCCTTTGCCGGCGACGGCAATCGACAGTACCGTCCCTTTGGCGCGAGGCCCTTTCATGATAACGGCAGGGTACTTCATCGTTACTTTGGAGCCGATGTTGCCGTCGATCCATTCCATGTTGGCGTCGGCATAGGCAACAGCGCGCTTGGTGACCAGGTTATAAACGTTGCTGGACCAGTTTTGGATCGTCGTGTAACGGCAGCGGGCCCGTTCCTTGACGATGATTTCCACGACAGCGGAGTGCAGCGAGTCGGTGCTGTAGATCGGCGCCGTGCAGCCTTCGACGTAGTGGACGAAGCTGTCTTCGTCGGCGATGATCAGCGTGCGCTCAAACTGCCCCATGTTCTCGGAATTGATCCGGAAGTAGGCTTGCAGCGGCGTTTCCACTTTTACGCCTTTTGGCACGTAAATGAAGGAACCGCCGGACCAGACTGCCGAGTTCAAGGCGGCAAACTTGTTGTCAGCAGGCGGAATCACCGTTGCGAAATACTCCTTCACGATCTCCGGATACTCGCGAACGGCCGTATCCATGTCGCAGAACAGCACGCCCAGTTTTTCCAGGTCCTCCTGCATGTTGTGGTACACGACCTCTGATTCGTACTGGGCCGATACGCCGGCGAGGAACTTCTGCTCCGCTTCCGGAATGCCCAGCTTGTCGAACGTGGCCTTGATTTCGTCGGGCACTTCATCCCAACTGCGGCCCGTCTTCTCCGACGGCTTAACGTAGTAGGTAATCTCGTCGAAGTTGAGTCCGTCCAGATCAGCGCCCCACTTCGGCATCGGCATCTTTTGGAAAATCTCCAACGCCTTCAGGCGGAAGTCCAACATCCACTGCGGCTCGTTTTTGATGCGGGAGATTTCTTCCACAATCTCGCGAGTCAAGCCCTTTTTCGTCCGGAACACGGAGACGTCCGGATCGTGAAAGCCGTACTGGTAATCCTGTAATTCAGGGGCTTTTTTAGCCATGTTCTTTCACTCCTTTTCGTTGAATGGCGGCATTACGATTGGCCGGTCTTAATGCCCTGCTCGAGCGCCTTCCAGGCGAGCGTGGCGCATTTGATCCGGGCCGGAAATTTGGCCACACCTCTAAGCGCTTCTATGTCACCAAGATCGATGGATTCATCGATCTCTTTTCCTTGCATCAGTTCGGAAAACAGGTGAGACAGCTCCAGCGCCTCTTCTACGGTCTTGCCCTTGACGGCTTCCGTCATCATCGACGCAGAAGACATGCTGATCGAACAGCCCTCGCCGACAAATTTTGCATCAGCCACACGGCCGTCTTCCACCTTGAGCGAAAGAGAGATGCTGTCGCCGCATGTCGGGTTGTTCAGATTGATCACGAGTCCTTCCCATTCTTCTAGTTTACCACGATTGCGCGGCTTTTGGTAATGGTCCATTATGACACGGCGATAGAGATCATCAAGAGAGGACATTTCCAAAAAACTCCTTCGCTTTTATGAGCCCGGCGACCAGTGCATCAGCATCCTCTTCCGTATTGTACAGATAGAAACTGGCACGTGCCGTCGCCGTGACCTGATAGTATTTCATCAGCGGCTGGGCACAGTGGTGTCCGGCCCTGACAGCAATCCCTTCGCTGTCCAGCACGGTTGCCACATCGTGCGGATGGACATTCCCCAGGTTAAACGTAATGACGCTGCTGCGCTCCTTTAGCGGGCCAAATATGGTGAGGTCCTCTATTTGCTGCAGCCGCTCCATCGCGTAGCCGATTACCTTTTTCTCATGCCGGGCAATCTCATCGAGTCCGATCTCGCTCAAAAAGTCTATGGCAGCTCCCAACCCGATCGCTCCTGCAATGATGGGAGTGCCTCCCTCAAACTTCCAGGGAAGTTCTTTCCACGTCGAATCGTACAAGTCGACAAAATCGATCATTTCCCCGCCAAACTCGACCGGCTCCATCATCTCCAGCCATTTGCGCTTGCCGTACAGAACGCCAATCCCGGTCGGCCCGCACATCTTGTGTCCGGAGAATACGTAGAAGTCGCAATCCAGATCCTGCACGTCCACCTTCATGTGCGGGGTGCTCTGAGCGCCGTCCACCACGAGAATCGCCCCGTTCTGGTGCGCAATCTCGGCGATTTCTTTGATCGGTGCGATATCTCCCAGCACATTGGAGACGTGGTGGATGGCGACCAGCTTCGTATTCGGCGTGATCGTCTGCCGGACCGCTTCCACGGTGACAGTGCCGTCGTCTGCCAGCGGGATAAACTTAAACGTCGCCCCGGTCGCCTTGGCCGCTTGCTGCCACGGAATAAAATTGCTGTGATGCTCTACGACTGTCGTGACGATCTCATCCCCTTCTTTTAAGAAGGCCCGGGCAAATCCATTGGCTACCATGTTAAGCCCGGTGGTCGTTCCCCGGGTATAGATGATTTCGGCCGTTTCTCTGGCGTTGATGAAGGCGCGCACCTTTTCCCGTGCCCCTTCATAAGCTTCCGTCGCCAGGTTTCCCAGCGTGTGAACGCCGCGATGGACGTTGGAGTTGTACCCCTTATAGTATTTCTCCAAAGCTTCGATGACTTGTATCGGTTTTTGCGACGTGGCCGCACTATCGAGATAGACCAGCGGGTGGTTGTTCACCTGCTGGTCAAGTATGGGAAAATACGAGCGGATCTCCTTTGCGTTCATCGCTCCAACTTCCTTTCCAATGCTTGGCGAAGCCGACCCTTCACTTCTTCTAACGGAATTTCCGCTACAACCGGATCCAGGAAGCCGAGGATGATCAGTTTTTCCGCCTGTTTGCGGGGAATGCCGCGGGACATCAGGTAATACAAGCTCTCTTCGCTAACCCGTCCGACAGAAGCGGCGTGGCCTGCCTTCACGTCGTCTTCGTCGATCAACAGGATCGGGTTGGCGTCTCCTCGCGCTTTTTCGCTCAGCATGAGGATGTTTTCCGCTTGTTCACCGTTCGCCTTGGTCGCGCCATGCTCAATTTTGGTAATCCCGTTCAAAATCGCCACTGCTTCATCGGTCATAACCGCTTTGCTGAGCATCATCGACTCGGAGTAAGTGCCGATGTGCTGGACTTGCGAGGTCAAATTCTGACGCTGCTGGCCCGTTCCGACTGTGATCGACTTGGTATCCCCGACTGAGCCTTTTCCTTTGAGGATGGTCGTGTTGTTGGCCACTGTGTTGCCGTCGTTCATCTCGCCGAGGATCCATTCCATTTTCCCGTCGCGATCGACCACGGCGCGGCGGAAGGCGTAGTCGTGCACTTCCTCGGACAGCGTGCGCACGGAGGCGACTTGCACGTGGGCGCCGGCCCCGACATATACTTCTACTGCACTGTTTGCCACCATGCCTTTGCCTGTGGAGGAAACAAACGTATCCACATATGCTACCCTGCTGTTGTCCTCCGCTACGATCAGCACGTGCGGAGCAATCAGCGCTCCCTCGCCTGCCACTTCAAACACGGCTTGCAGCGGTTCCGTTACCTCAACATTTTTGGGCACGTAAAGGAATACCCCGCCGTTTACGAGTGCGGTGTGCAGTGCCGCCAGCTTGTGTTCATCGGCGGAAATGGCCTGAAACAAGTGTTTCTGAACCAGTTCGCCGTGTTCCCGCAGCGCGGTCGCCAGATCGGTAAAGATCACGCCTTGTGCTTTCAGTTCAGGAGACACCGCAGCGTAAACGGACGAGGCGTTCTTTTGCACGAGCAGGTTTTTTGCGTTCGCCTCGTCTACCTGTTCCTTGACCGCCTCGTCCAATTCAGCGAGCGATTGTACTCTTCCCGCCGTTTGGAACGGAACGTATTGGTCGTAATTCCACTTGTCGATCTTCGTTTTCTCCAGTGCCGGCAATGCCAGGCCCTCGGCGGCATTCAGGGCAGACAGGCGCTTTTCCAGAAACCAGTCTGGCTCCTGATTGGCTTTCGAGAAATCCGTGATCGCTTCTCGACTAAAGCGGAGTTGTGTATCTACACCCATAATCTGCTAACCCCCTCGCCTACACGCCAGCATTGACGGTTTCGTCTTCGATTCCGAGCTCTTCTTTTATCCAGTCGTATCCTTCTGCCTCCAGGCGCTCTGCCAGTTCCGGACCGCCGGACTTGACGATCCGCCCTTGCATCATCACGTGGACGAAATCGGGCTTGATGTAGTTGAGCAGGCGCTGGTAGTGCGTGATAATCAGGAATCCGCGTTCGGCGGAGCGCATTTCGTTGACGCCCTTCGCGACGATCTTCAGCGCATCGATGTCCAGCCCGGAGTCAACCTCGTCGAGAATGCAGATGCTCGGCTGCAGCATCATCATTTGCAGGATTTCGTTCCGCTTCTTCTCCCCGCCGGAGAAGCCTTCGTTCAGGTAGCGATGCTGGAAGGATTCGTCCATTTCCAAGGTCGCCATCTTCTTATCCATTTCCCGGATGAATTTCATCAAGGAGATTTCATTGCCCTCGCCGCGGCGCGCATTGATCGCCGAACGCAGGAAGTCGGCATTTGTCACTCCGCTGATCTCCGAGGGGTACTGCATCGCCAGGAACAAGCCGGCACGAGCGCGCTCGTCTACCGCCATTTCCAGCACGTCCTGGCCGTTAAGCGTTACCGAACCGCCGGTTACTTCGTACTTGGGATGACCCATCAGGGTTGAGGCGAGGGTAGATTTACCGGTTCCGTTCGGTCCCATGATGGCGTGTACTTCTCCGCCCTTGATTTCCAAGGACAAGCCTTTCAAAATCTCCTTCTCCTCAATTCTTGCCCGCAAATCTTTTATTTCGAGATGTGGTACACCAGACATCCAGCATTCCTCCAATATATAGTAGTGCGAATCCTGCGCTTACCATGAACTAGTATCACCATAAGGGCATGATTCTCAATCCATTCTCAATCACAATTGTATAATAAGAATTATTTTAAATCAACGCTTCTCCTATATCTGTATTTTTTACATTTATATATTTACTAAGTATGCTTGAAAAGGGGAAACGGTATAGGCATTGATGCCGGGGAAAGACGAAAGAAGGCCCTGTACAGGACCCTTTCCCTTATTTTAAAATCGCCATGATCTCATCGCGCTTCGCTGCGTAGTCGGCATCCGACAAGACGGGCGCAAAGCCGGTTTGCGGCACTGCCGGCAGCAGGTGATGCCAGGATTTGCAGCCTTTATACTGGTCTTCAATCTGAATTTCAAACGGCTGCTCCAGCTTGTAGACACGGGCGAACAAGATGTGCAGCGGCTTCTTTTTCTTCCAGTGAAGGCGGACATCGGCGAAATCCTCGGTCCAGATATGATAGGGATCCAGCGCGCGCAGCTTCGCTTCGTCCATGATCTCCACATCGTCCGTGATGTGGGCAAAGTAGCGGATCTCCACAGTCGGTTTATCCGGGCTCCAGCCTTCCAGGGTGGACTCGAGATCGGCGTGATAGGCCGGTTTGACCATCTCCGGCTTTTGGTGCTCATAGGTGGGATACAGGTAGAAAGTATCATGCTCCAGCTTGAATTCCCGCGTCTCTTCGTACAGCCCGCCCTTGCGAACCGTGATGATCTGCTTCCCTTCTCCCAATGCCTTGACGGCAACTGCCCATTCCTTGAGCGAAAGTGTAGAGACAGGTTGTTGAACGGAGGTAACCATCGGCAGCCTCTCCTTTCCTACATGAAATCTACATGTTCACACTTGTTGATCCATACCCATTTAGTGTATCAGAATCTGCCGGTTGTGCAAGGGAACGGCTCGCACGTAAAAAACCTTCGCCGGCAAGCAAGGCCAAGCGAAGGTTTTTGCCATGTGACAGAAGATTTACAGTTTGGGGCCAGCCTTTACGATTTCGGTGGCATCCGGGAATTTTTTCGCAAAGTTTTCGGCGAATCGGCTCACCAATTCCTTGGCCTGCCTGTCATAAGCTTCCTTGTCTGCCCACGTGTCACGCGGCTGGAGAACCTCAGCCGGGACTCCCGGGCAAGTGGTGGGCACTTGAACGCCAAACACCGGATCGGTGACAAATTCGGCCTTTTCCAGCTCACCATTCAGGGCAGCCGTTACCATTGCGCGGGTGTACGCAAGGTTCATCCGTTTGCCGACGCCGACCGGGCCGCCGGTCCAGCCTGTGTTGACCAGGTAGACGCGTGCTCCCCTCTCGTCGATCTTTTTGCCGAGCATTTCGGCGTAGACCAGCGGACGAAGCGGCAAGAACGGCGCACCGAAGCAGGTGGAAAACTCCGTTTGCGGGGTGGTGACGCCGCGTTCCGTTCCCGCCATCTTGCTGGTATACCCGGACAGGAAGTGGTACATCGCTTGGTCGCGGGTCAGCTTGGAAATTGGCGGGATCACCCCGAAGGAGTCGGCCGTCAGGAAGATGATCGTCTCCGGATGTCCGCCTACACTGGGAATGACCGCACCTGGGATGGCATCCAGCGGGTAAGCTGCCCTCGTGTTTTCCGTGTAGCGATCACTGTCGTAGTCTGCCCGGCGGGTTTGCGGGTCGACGTCGACGTTTTCCAACACCGCGCCAAACTGAATCGCCTTCCAAATCTGCGGCTCTCCCTCTTCCGACAGGCGAATGCACTTGGCATAGCATCCCCCTTCGATGTTGAACACGCCGCGATCGGACCAACCGTGCTCGTCGTCACCGATCAGAAAGCGCTCAGGGTCAGCCGACAGCGTTGTCTTCCCGGTTCCCGAAAGGCCGAAGAACAGGGCGACATCTCCGTCTTTGCCGACGTTTGCCGAGCAGTGCATCGACAGCACATTTTGCTCCGGCAGCAGGTAGTTCATGATGCTGAAAATCGACTTCTTCATTTCGCCGGCGTACTCCGTACCGCCGATCAAAACCATTTTCCGCTCGAAACTGATGATAATAAACGTCTCCGAGTTGGTTCCATGGACGGCGGGATCCGCTTTAAATCCAGGAGCCGAAACCACGGTAAACTCCGGCTGATGGCCAGCCAATTCCCCTTCCGTCGGATGAATGAACAGTTGGCGGGCAAACAGGTTGTGCCAAGCGTATTCATTGATCACGCGGATCGGCAGGCGGTACTTCTCGTCCGCGCCGGCGTAGCCGTCAAAGACGAACAGCTCTTTCTGTTCCAAATAGTCCATGACATCTGCGTGCAGGCGTTCAAATTTTTCACTGGTGATCGGCTGATTGACCGGCCCCCAGTTGATCTTGTCACGAACTGACGATTCGTCTACAATAAATTTATCTTTCGGGGATCGGCCAGTAAACTTTCCTGTGAGCGCATTAAACGCTCCTTTATCAGTCAGCACACCTTCCCCCCGCGCGATTGCGGTCTCCACCAATTTGGCTACTGGCATGTTGTATTGTACATGAGCTTTTTCGAGTACGTCAGTTAGTCGTTTGGCTGTCTTCGCTTCCATATTGTACGATCCCCTTCCCCGGATTCACACAATGTGATTGTCTATTTGATCGATTGATGTAATTAGTATATCACATTAAACGAATTAAGCCACATAATTTTGGCCGAAGATGTGAAAAATATTTGAAGACCCGGTTTTCATGCATATTGTTGCCTTGAAAGCAGAAAATAACCCGCACCGATCACCGAGACAAAGCGTAAAATAACGGGCAGAATGACGGCATTGCCGCACACCCTGCCCGTTTGTGCCCTCCTGCTTCCTCTGGACATACCGAAAATCGTTCTGCCCTGCTGCCATCCCCTGATAAAACGATGGACCGCCCTACACGCTCTTTGCAGTCAGGCGAAGCAGCGCGTCCCATTTCAACTGATCGCGCACTGTCCCCCGCAGGGCCACTGCCTCGCGCGCGTAGAGATAGGCAAGCCGATCTCCTGCGAATAGACAGCGCAAATCCCGCTCCGCCCCGCTTACCAGCAGATCGGCAGCCATATCGGCAGCACCCTGCGTCACATCCACCCTGCCTTGGCAAAACGTAAGAAAGTAGCTGGTCCCGCTGTCCAAGGCCATTACCTGAACCCGCCGCTCCCAGCCATGTGTCAACGCGGAAAGAAACGCTTTTTGCTCCAACCGTTCGCGAAACGCCTCCAGCAAGGAAAGAAGCGAACCGACCATCTGGCCACCTCCTCGGACTACTTCCTTCCCATTCGCAGACAGGCGGGTCGAATCCTTTGACGAGCAGAGGGAAGTTGTGTCGCTCACTGTCAGTGCCGGTAAGAAAGTATCGACACTTTCCTTCAAATAAGAAAAATAACAATTTTATACCGAAAGTGGTTTCAGGCATTTATTTTAGGGGTATGAAAGAAGGAGAAGACGAAAAACGCCTCCGTTATCGCAGAGCGGAAGCGTTCTGTAGTCTTGATCGCGTTCAGGTGTCATCGTTTTCGTCTTTATCCAATCTGACCTCCAGATGATGCCCATCGGGGGTTTCAAAGTAGAGATTGTAGCTTTGCGGACGCTCAATCGGTCCGCGATAGCAGATGTTTTCTGCTTCCAACTTATCAACCAAGTAATCCAGCTCTGCCCGGCTGGCAACAGAAAAAGCGATGTGGTCAACTTGCCCGATACCGTTTTGTCCCTCGCTGCTGTATGGATGCAGGCCAATCCGGGTTTCCTGACCGACTTGAAAGTAAAGCGGATCTGTTTCCGATACCTGGCTGAGATCAATTGGCACCTCCAGGATCTCCTTAAAAAAAACCGCTACCTTCATTACATCGCGGCAATTCAGCGCGATGTGATGAACGCGTTGCAAATGAAGCATTCGCATAATCCTCCCAATGGCAAGCAATTCTTCGACGATTCATTCTGGATGGCTGACAAAAGCTTGTGAGCGATTAGGCGCTCCGCTGTGAGATTTCCTTGCGCTTGTTGTACTGGCGCAAACGCTGGCTCAGTTTGGTCAGGCGCGCTTTCAGCTGATCCCGCCAATCGCTGTCGTCCAGGTCCTTCGCCACACCCATCAAGTCAAGGGCGATATCAATCTGTTGTTTCAAGACTTCTGCGTAGTTACCTTCATCAGTCATTGTGCAATTATCGAATAAATGGGGCATATTGTCAATGCTCACGAAATCGCGGAAATCGACTTCCGGAGCGTTATCACCTTGAGCGTATTCTACCAGGATCTCAAATTCTCCTTCAATAGCGGGGAGAACTTCCAAACGATTGCAAACAGGGCAGTACATGACTGGCACATTGTGAACCAAAGTCTTGTAATGGCGAACGGTACCAAAAGAACCAAGCATGCCTGCGCCACAACAAAAACTCATTGACTCTCCCTCCCAGCCGCTATGAGTCTTTACCTCATTGCGTTTTTTATTGATTGTATCCTACCACGCCCCTTTCTGCCAGGTTAAAAACATACCATTTTATCCAATTGAAACAGGCAGCCGATTACTGCCATTCTATCGGAAATCAACCGCCTTGACTAGTATTTTTGGACTAGTTCCAACGCAAATATCTTAGAAAACTTGGCTCCGCCGAGCTTTTGGGCGGAGCCTTAGTTGCACTTATGTCGATAGGGCAAAATTTATAAATTCCTATCGACCAAAGGAAAAGATCGGACGAATGTCCGACCTCAAAGGATAGCTTACTCTTTCACCATCGCTGCGTATTTGTCCGCATCCATCAATTTGTCCAACTCGCTCGGATCCGACAACTCGACAACGATCATCCACGCCTTCTCATACGGTGAACTGTTTACCAGTTCCGGCTCCGACTCCAATGCCGCATTTACCTCCAACACTTTTCCACTGACAGGAGCGTACAGCTCGGATACCGTCTTTACCGATTCAACACTGCCAAACGGTTCGTCCTGCTTGATCGTCGCTCCAACTTCCGGCAGCTCCACAAACACGATATCCCCCAGTTCGGATTGTGCGAACGAGGTGATGCCGATGTACACTTTATTTCCTTCGACACGCACCCATTCGTGCTCTTCACTGTAACGCAGCTCTTTTGGAAATTCCATCTTCGCAATCCTCCTATTCATCCATCAGTCATATCCCATAGTATATTGGATAAACGATCTAGGATTCCTCTTGAATCCCCAAAATTCGGTGCAAGCGTTTTTTCACCAGATTCAACCCTTTCTCGCCGGCCTGGAAGTGGCGAAGCTGAAGGGACTCGTCAAACAGGTAATACGCCGGCACGTACTCGTTTTGGAAGGCATCCGTCGTTGTCATCTGGTTGTCGATGGCGATCGGATGGATCAGTTCGTACTGTTCGATGGTCTCTTTAATCTTGTTGATGTCGGTGTCCGCCTCGGAACGCGGCATGTGAATCCCTACGACCTGCAGGTTGTGCTCCGCGTATTTTTCCCGCCACTCGTTGATTTGCGGCAGGGATTCCTTGCACATATGGCAGCTGACAGACCAGAAGTGGACGAGCAGGGGTTTTCCTGCCAAATCCGCTTTTGACACCTGGCCGTTTACCCATTCCGTAATCCCGGGAAAATCAGGCAACTCTTCGCGTAAGCGCATGAAACACATCTCCCTTCTAATTATGTAAAAGAATAAATGAGAAAAAAGGACCTAACAGCACTTGGTTAGATCCCTTTTTTGTACGTCTGTCCGTTTCTTACTTCGCTTCCAGATGTTTGTCGCCTGGGCGCCAGTTGGCAGCGCAGAGACCGCCCGATTGCAGTGCTTGCAGCACGCGCAGGGTCTCATCAACGGAGCGTCCGATGTTCAGGTCAGTTACTACCTGATAGCGGAGAATGCCTTCCGGATCGATGATGAACAGGCCGCGGAATGCAACCCCTTTTTCTTCATCCAGCACGCCGTAGTCGCGAGCGACTGTTTTCAAGAAGTCGGCAGCGATTGGATAGTTTAATCCGCCAAGACCGTTTTGGTCGCGAGGAGTGTTGATCCAAGCGCGGTGGGAGTGGATCGAGTCGGTGGAAACAGCTAAAACGTCCGCATCCAGATCCTTGAAGTCTTCATAAGAATCGCTCAGTGCAATGATCTCCGTCGGGCAAACGAAAGTAAAGTCGGCCGGATAGAAGAACAAGACCAACCATTTTCCGCGGTAGTCGGACAGGGATACTTTTCCGAAGTCCTTACCGTTGCCAAGAGCGGTTTCCATTGTAAAGTCAGGTGCGGGCAAACCAACCAAACGTTGTGCCATGTAAATGACCTCCTCTAAACTTAAGTACAGAGATATCATAACAAACAAGCCTATTTATAGTCAATATAAAGTAGGAATCATTTTCAATAAAAAAACCTTCTATCGAGGCCCCTGGCAGAAGCAGGTTCTTCTCGTCACCTCTATCATCATACCCGCAAGGCTTTTGTTTTATTCATAAAATCTGCCTAGTGCTGACGCCAAATTTCCATCTCCGGCTCTTTAAATCCGACGGTAACGCGCTGACCGTCCGTGATCAGCGGCCGTTTCAACAGCTTTCCGTGAGAGGCCAAGAGCTCCAGCATCTCTTCTTCGCTCATCTGCGGCAGGCGTTCCTTCACGTTCAGCTCCCGGTACAGCTGGCCGCTGGTATTGAAAAACTTCTTCAAGTCCAGGCCGCTGTTCTGCCACATCCGGCGCAGTTCATCCTTGCTTGGCGGCTGCTCCACGATGGGGATTTCCGTAAAGTCCACACCGGCGTTTCGCAGCCACTGTTTGGCCTTCCGGCACGTGCCGCATTTATCGTACAGATACGCTTTGATCGTCATGGTTTGTCTCCCTGCCTCCCGTTGCCAATTCTTACGCAGATACGCGAATCTGATATCCGGCGTGTTTGCGAGTGTGAAACACCCCGGTATCCAGGATCAGATACTGGGCTTTCATCCCGATTAACTTGCCCCCTACCGTCTCCTGCTTGTCCAGCGATAGGGAGGTAATTTTCTCCAGGCTGTCCAAAATCGGATAGGTAATGTCGACCCATTCGTCTTCCCGCAGACGGAACGGCTTAAACTCTTCGGGGAAGTAGCTGTACACTTCGTCACGAATCGCCAGCAGGTCTACCTCGGTTACCTCTCCCTTAAGCATTTTTCGCCAATTGGTCTTGTCCGGGAGGTACTGGCTGAGGTGGAACTCCAGCTCCCCGGCCATCCGCCTGGTCGGCAGCTCGGCGATGGGAATGGCGCGAATCGCCCCCTGGTCTACCCAGCGCTTCAACTCGTTGTGCTTCCGGGTCAACCCTACCTTGACGTCGCTGGACATCGCCAGGTAGACGTAGTGTGGGATCATGCAGTGCGCTTCGCCGAAGCTGGCGTCGCGGCAGGTGCCTTGGTCAAAGTGGCATTCGTGCGGCTTGACGATACACAGATCGTTTTCCGGCAGTTTGGTGAAGCAGGGGTAGCAGTACCCGCTGTTAAATGTCTTGTTCGTTTTGCGCCCGCATGCGATACAATTCTTCTCACCCAAATATGTAAGCGTCAGCTCTTCTCCCAACAGCTCATTCAGCGGAAGTTTTGTTTCTTCTATTTTAAGATAGTATTCAACCGGGTTGTCCTTCCCGTGATAATCGTGAACCAAACCGTGCAGCAATCCGTTGATCTCCACGCTACTCTCTCCCTTCGCTTTCACTACATCCATTGTACCATAACCGTCCGATTCGTTTGTCAGAAATTGCCCCATGAGCAAGCAGCAGCAGAAGCATGAAATCCAGGACGGCGGTGAAGCTAAAAGGGACATTTCGCGGAAAGGAGTGACACACCTTGAAGCGTCTCTTGATCTGTGCCTCTTTGATCGCTTCAGTCTGCCTGCATGCCGCCGTTGGATTCGCCGACAGCGGGATCGGCAATCCCATCCACCGGATTGACACGAAAAAGAAAGTCGTCGCGCTGACTTTCGATGACGGACCCGATCCCTATTACACGCCGCTCATTTTAAAAATGCTGCAAAAAAACGGCGTGCCCGCCACTTTCTTCGTCCTCGGCTCCGAAGTGGACAAATACCCCAAGATCGCCAAAAGAATCAGGGCGGCCGGTCACGAGATCGGCAACCACGGCTACTATCATCACGATCTGAACCGGGCGACGGAACAGGAGATTTACGACGACATCAAGCGGGCGGAAAAATCCATCCTGAAAACGACCGGCGTCCTCTGCCAGTATTACCGTCCGGCGGGCGGAGTTTTGACGCACGACGTCCGCAGCGCTGTTCAATTGACCGGCTACGACCTGATCCTCTGGTCGGTAGACCCCCGTGATTGGTCGCTGCGGCGCACGGCTGCCGTGATCGCCGACAGCGTAAAGAACAACGTCGCCCTTGGCGATATCGTGCTGTTCCACGACGGCGGCCGCAACCAAAAGCAGACGTTGGCCGCCCTGCAGGACTTGATCGCCGACCTGCGCTCCAAAGGATACCGCTTCGTGACGGTCAGCCAGCTGCTGGAGCAAGGACTGTAATTCAAGAACGGGAGTAAATGGGAATCCATTTACTCTTTTATTACAACTCATATTCACAAATAATTCACACTATTCATATACATCCAGTTGAATTCCATATATTTACAAGGTAATATTAGGATAAAAAGGTTATGTATACTTAAGGGTAGGACATCTTTTGTCCTACCCCAAATACGTATAGGTTTGGGGTGAAAAAAATGCCAATGGAATCTGAAGTATTCTGGTATTTAGTAGCAGGTGCAGGCTTCGTTTTAACAATTTCATTTATCGTGATAATGGGATTATGGAAAATAACCAAAAATAAAACTTACATCTGGTTTATAGCCCACCTTATTTCTCTATCGTGTGGAATCTACCTATTTTTAACGCTTATAAGACCTCAAAGCAGTTCAATAGGAATGATCTCGGAATTTAATTCCGGGCGTATCGGTGCAGCAGGAATTCTGTGGGCTATTAGTATGGGATGCATGCTAAAAGGCATATGGGATTTACATTATCAGAAAAGCACGAAAGATAACCATACAATCACCTAGATGAATAGGAAAGGCCTTCGAAGTTCCATTAACTCTGGGGCGGCTTTGCCTTTTTCTCTTTCATTTTCGTTTTTAAGATCATAAACGCACTATTAATGACAATGACAAGGTTTAGCACTAACCGAACCTTATTATAGAGAAAACGACCAAATTTTGAAATTCATTCCAAGGAAACATTCCCTTATCTAAATCTGAGCCGATCGTGTAGTACAGCAAAAACTCGGCAAAAGAACTGATTAAGAACAAACAGGATTGCAAATAAAGCCATTTTCATCCCATCCTTCGGTATTCCTCTTTTGCCCGACGTTCTATTCTAGAGCCGATTACAAAAAATGCTGCCCCAAGTAATGATGCGTACATCAGGGCAGCTCTTATCCTACGCCAGCGTCTTGCTTAAAAATCCGCGCAGCCGCTCATTCTGCGGGTTGCTGAAGATCAGTTCCGGCTTGCCTTCTTCCATGATCACGCCCTGGTCCATGAAGATGACGCGGTCGCCGACCTCCCGGGCGAATCCCATTTCATGCGTGACGACGACCATCGTCATGCCTTCCAGCGCCAGGTTTTTCATGACGGCAAGGACCTCGCCGACCAATTCCGGGTCGAGCGCAGACGTCGGTTCGTCGAACAGCATCACTTTTGGATTCATCGCCAAGGCCCGGGCGATCGCCACCCGCTGCATCTGCCCGCCCGACAGGCGGTCCGGATAGACGTCCGCTTTATCTCCCAAGCCCACTTTTGCCAATAGCGCAAGGCCCTGCGATTTGGCTTCCTCCGGGTTTATTTTCTTTACCTTGATCGGCGCCATCGTCACGTTATCCAACACCGTTTTGTGGGGAAACAGGTTAAATCGCTGGAAGACCATCCCCACTTCTTCCCGCACTTTATTTATGTTCGTCTTCGGATCGGTCAAATCGTGTCCGTTGATGACAATTTTACCGCTGGTCATCGGCTCCAACTGGTTCAAGCAGCGCAAGAGCGTGCTCTTCCCCGAGCCGGACGGTCCGATGACGCAGACGACTTCGCGTTCGTCCACCGTGGTCGAAATCCCTTTCAGCACTTCCAAATCGCCGTAGTTTTTATGCAGATCTGTCACCTGGATAATCACGCAAAAACGAACCCCCTGACTTACGCTCTTTTACCCACTATTTTAGCGCAAGACAGGGGGAAATGCACAACTTTTCCCACTAATTGAAATTATCCCTGAAAGAACTTTTGTCCGGCATGTACTGGCGAGGGAACCCCGGCGAACGGCGTTCCCCCGCTTGCCGCCATCAGTCCGCCGGCTGCGAGGCCATTACGTTTTCGTGCGCTTTTTCTGCCCGGCGCTCGCGAAAAAAGAGACCCAGCAGCGCAAACACGCCTAATAATCCGCCCATGACCAGGAACATCGTCCCCGGGCCGGTAAAATCCAGCAGGTACCCGTTCAGATTAGGCGCCAGCATGCTGGCCAGGGCGAAATTCATCCCCGCAATCATCCCTGCCGTCGGAACCATGCCGCGCGGCAGCAGGTCGGCGGCAAACGCCAGGCCCAGCGAATAGAAGGAGCCCACTGCGGCCCCGGCGACCGCAAGCAGGACAATCATCAGCCAGACTGCCTTGCCTGCCAGCGGAAACAGCGCAAATGCCGTCCCGCCCGCCAGCGCACAGATGATCATAACTTTTTTGCGGCCGATCCGGTCGCTGAGCGTACCGAGCGGAAGCTGTAAAAACAGGCTGCCCACCACGAACGCTGGCAGGATCACCGAAACCCATTCGGGCGACACCCCGATCCGCAGGGCGTAAACAGGGAAATTACCGTTGAGCGACGACTCCATAAACCCGTACAGGAAGGAGGGAATCAGAGCCAGCCAGGCCAGCCGAAAAACGGCCGTATACCTGTTTTCGCCCCCCGCCGTCCTGGCAGCGGGCTCCGGATACAGATTGGGCAGCCGGCCCAGCAGGATAAAAGCGAACAAGAAGATCAGGGTCACCGTAACAAACGGCACCCAAACTCCTAAGGACAGCAGATTGATTCCCAGCGGGCCGATGCTAAAGCCGATCCCGTAGGCGAGCCCGTAAATGGACAGATCCCTGCCCCGCCGGTCTGGAGGCGAGATCGTCGTAACCCAGATCTGGCTGGTAAAGTGCAGGAAAGTGTCGCCGATCCCGATGATGATCCGCAGAATAAACCAAAAGATGAGCCCCTGCAAAAACGGCAGCATGACGGTAGCTGCCGCCACCAGACACAGCCCGATGACCACCGTGGTGCGGAAGCCAAACCGCCGCAGCACGATCTCCATCAAAGGAGAAACCAAAAAAGACCCCATGTATAATCCAGCCGCATTCAGTCCGTTGGCAACCGAAGAGACACCCTGCTGCTCCAGCAAAATCGCCAGCAGCGGCAGCGTAAGCCCCTGACTGATCCCGGCCATGCAGACAATCACCACTAAAGTCAAAAACGTAAAGCGAGTAGAAGTCATCGCAGTCCAACCCCTTTTTCGTCTCAGCTTAAACCCTCTCGCAGCGTCAGGGTCAAATTCTACAATACATCTACCTTGCCAGCCTGCTGCCCTTGCTGAAGCTGGTACATTTTCTGATACAAGCCGCCTTGCTTCATCAACTCATCATGCGTCCCCCGCTCCACGATCTCGCCCCGCGACAGCACGAGGATGAGATCGGCATGCTGGATCGTCGACAGGCGGTGGGCGATCATGAATGTCGTCCGTCCCTGTGACAGCACATGCAGAGCTTCCTGGATCGCCGATTCCGTCTCGCTGTCGATGCTGGCTGTCGCCTCGTCGAGAATCAGGATCGCCGGGTTGGCGGCAAGCGCCCGGGCGAAGGAAAGAAGCTGGCGCTGTCCGGAAGAAAGCGTCGAACCCCGCTCCGCGATGACATGGCTGTAGCCGCCCGGCAGCTGGCGGATAAACTGGTCAGCCTTGACTGCCTCCGCCGCCCGCCTTACCGCATCGTCACTGATCGCCTCGTTGAAAAGGCGAATGTTGAAAGAGACATCGCCCGAGAACAAATACGGATCCTGCAGGACGAGTCCGATGTGCTTGCGCAGTTCACCCGGAGCCATGCTCTGGATGTCTGTGCCATCGACAGTAATGCGGCCGCGATGGATCCCGTAAAAGCCTAGCAGCAGATTCATGATCGAGCTTTTGCCGGAACCGGTATGGCCGACGAGCGCCACGGTTTGGCCCGGCTCTGCGGCAAAGGAGACGTCCTTCAGCACATACTGCTCCTCTTGGTATGCAAACCAGACATTTTCGAAAACCACCCTGCCCTGCGGCCTTGGCACGGGCAGTCCGCCCGTCTCCCCTGCTCCCGGCGTATCCAACACCTCGAACACCCGTTCAGCAGAGGCGGCGGCCTGCTGCAATTGCGAAAGCCGCGACATGATCATGTTGATCGGCTCAAAAAACCGCTCAATATACATAATAAAAGCGTACAACACCCCAAACGAGACAGCGCCCCGAAGAGAAGCGGCGCCAAAGTACCAGATCGCCAGCGTCAGGGCAAGGTAGTACAGCACGTCAACCGCCGGACGCAGGAAAAACGCCTCCAACACGTTTTCCCGCATCCGTCCCTGGAAGTAGCCTTGATTGTGCCGGGCAAACTCTTCCGCTGCACTCTCCTCCCGCCGAAACGCTTGAACAATCGCCATGTTTTGAATCATCTCGTTAACGGTCGTATTCATCTCCGCCAATCTGCTGCGGATGACGGCAAAGGCTCGCGAGCTGTAGCGGCGATACAGGACGACCAGCGCGATAATAAATGGCAGGATGAGGCAAAAACCGAGCGCCAGGACAGGCTGCAGCAAAAACAGCGCGATCAGGATGCCGAGAAGGAAGACCCCGTTTTGCACGAACGTCGCCAAGACGCTGACATACAGCTCGCGCACTGCCTCTGTGTCGTTGCTGACGCGAGAAACGAGCTGGCCCACCGGCGTCCGGTCAAAATAGGCGATCGGCAGCTTTTGCAGATGAGTAAAAATCTCCATTCGCATGCTCTGAATAATCCGCTGTGCCGTCGTCTGCAGCGAGAGCAGCTGGAAGTACTGAAGCGCCGCCGACAAAAAGATGAGAGCGGCGTATCCCCCGGAAATCCACAACAGCGGAGCCACGTCATAAGCATACAACTGCATGACTTCCTGGCCGCTCAACCTGACGGCCGGAAGCCGCTCCTCTGCTCCTGGGCGCTCGGTGACCAGAAGGACATTCCTCCCGTCAGCATCCCCTGCGGGCGGAGCAACCGTATATTCCCGATCGGATGCGAGCGTCCCGTCCACCAGGTAGTAATTCGTCCCTTTTGTCAGTATTTGGTTTTTCCTGCCGAGAGCTGCCAGCCCTTGCTGTTGATCCTGCGGCAGCCAATCTTCCCGAATCAGATAGAAGTCATTGATCTGGACGTGATTGATCCCTTGTTCTACGGCCGGCGGCAGTGAATCATAGTGGTACCACGGTTTTTGAATGCCGAGAATGTGGCTGTCGATGGCCGCCTTGGCCAGAAACGGGCCGGCCAGTTCCGCACCGGTGCCGAGGATCAGCAGCAGCAAGGCCCACCATATCCGCCGCTGAAACGGTTTGGCATATCCGACAAGCCTTCGCCAGACTCTCTTCCCATTCATCCGCCGATACCCCTCTCCCATTCGCTCACTTGATCTTCCATCTGCTGACGCCGGTACTGCTGCGCATACCAGCCCCCCAGCCTCATTAAATCTTCATGGGTACCGCGCTCCACGATCCTTCCTTCGTCCAGGACGATGATTTGATCGGCGTGCATGACAGCTGACAGGCGGTGGGCTGTGATGATGGTCGTCTTGCCGGCCCGCGACTCGCGCAGATACATAAGGATCCGCTCCTCCGTCCGGGCGTCCACCGCGGAGAGGGAATCGTCCATGATCAAAATCTCCGGATGTAAGAGCAGCGCCCGGGCAATCGAGATGCGCTGCTTTTGTCCGCCGGAGAGCATCACGCCTTTTTCCCCGACGAGCGTGTGAATCCCATCGGGCAGGTAGGCGATGTCGCTTGCCAGTTCCGCTTGCCGCAATGCCTGCCAGACTTCCTCGTCTGTCGCATCCGGTTTGCCGAAAGCCACGTTTTCCCGAATCGATCGCGAGAAGAGCAGGTGCTCCTGCGGTACGTAGGCAATCATCCCCCGCAGCGCGGCAAGTTTGATGTTCTCTATCGGTCTCTCCGAAAAAAACAAACAGTCAGGCTCCAGCGGGTACTGGTGCAGCAGCAGGCGGCAAAGCGTGGACTTGCCGCTGCCGGTTCGCCCCACGACGCCCAGCGTTTCCCCCCGGCGCAGAGAAAAGGATACTTCCTGCAGCGCAGGTCTTTCTGCCCCCGGGTAGACGAACATCAGTTTCTCCGCGCGGATGCCTCCCGCAGCCAGGTCTCCATCTGCATCGGCAAAATCCGCCACCTCAGGCTGTTCGTCAAACAGCTCCTGGAGACGTTTGTGGGAAGCTCCCCCGCGCTGAATGATGTTGATCATCCAGCCAAACGCAAACATCGGCCAGATCAACAATCCCAGGTACAAGTTGAACGCGACCAAATCTCCCAAGGAAATTTGGCTGTGAAACACCAGCAGCGAACCATAACCTAGCCCGATTAAAAAGCTGAACCCGATAATCACCGTGATCGTCGGTTCGAACAGCGCGTCTATTCGGGCGACGCTCACATTGCGCTGCAGCGTTTCTTCGCTGACCCTGCGGAAGGCCTCAACATCTTGCCGCTCCTGAACGAAGGAACGCAACACCCTGACTCCGCTGACAGATTCCTGCACGTAATCGTTCATCTTGCCGAACGCCTCCTGTGCAGCGTAAAACCGTTCGTGCAGCAGTTTGCCGTAAAAGGCCGTCGCCCAGGCCAAAAACGGCATCGGCAGCAGAGCAGCCAAGGTCAGCTTCCAATCAATCATGATCAGCATGGTAGAAAAAGTAAGAATCGTCATAAAAAGCGAGTCAGCCAGCGTCAGTACGCCATCGCCCGCCGTCATTTCAATCGCCGGAATATCGTTCGTAGCAACCGCCATCAAGTCGCCCGTCCGACGCCGCTGGTAAAACGACGGCGTCATCCTGGTCAAGTGCTCAAACAGCCTTTTGCGCAGGGTCACTCCCAGCGTAAGCGATCCGCCGTACAGCAGATAGCGCCACAAGAAACGCAGGCCGTACATCAAAACGCCAAGTCCTGCCAGGATGCCGACGGCCATTCCCAGGGAATGCGAATCAAGTGCGGAAGTCCGCATGCGATCCACGGTCTCGCCGATCAGCCGCGGCGGCCAAAGCATCAAAAGATCGATCGTGAACAAGATGAGTATGCCAAAACTGTATCGTTTCCAGTACTTGCGGAAAAACCAACCCAACTGGCGCAAAGTGTCCACAACCGACCCACCCTTTCAAATAAGAAAAGGGTTGCGCATCGCACACCCTTCTGTAGTCACTTCCCATCGTAGTTTATGAAATTTTTCTTGTCAATCAGGTTCTTTTTATTCAGCTATGACGCCGCCCGCAATCCTGTCGCCGGAATTTCCGGCCGGATCCGTTTTTCCATCGTCTTCACCGGCGTGGATAATGATCGACTTGCCCAACAGGGAGTTCTTCTCCCCTTTTTTCAAGGTGGCGTTGTTCAGCATCACTTCCGTCTCGACGGTTCCATCCGGCTTGACGATCAAATTGGGCATGTCCCCCAGATGATGTCCCTCCGGGTTGTCAAATCCATGCTTTTTGCCGTCCGGGTTAAAATGCAGGCCGGCCGCCTTGAAATCCTGCCCTTGAAATGACGACTCGTGGATGTGGAAGCCGTGTTTTCCCGGGGGAAGCTGGCTGGCCTTGATGCGAAGCTTCACTCCGCTGCCCTCTTCCGCCAGTGTCGCCGTGCCGATTTTTTCTCCTTTGGCGTTGACGATTTGCACGTCAGGCATCTCGCGTATGACAGGTTGCGTCTTTCCGGCAATCATCCAGGCCCCGGCACCGACGAGCAGGGCTGCTGCAGCAAGTGTCCAGATTTTTTTCATCCTTCTATATCCTCCTACATGAATATGCTGATTCATTACAGTTATTAACAAAGATGATCAGCTTTAAAACAATCAGCTTGCCCCGTTGCACACTTCTTTTGCAGGAGAAATATTGCACCGCAAAAAAAATGTTGCACTCAGGCAAACATCTTGGATATAATTTGCTTAAAGGGTGGCCTGGCGCCAAAAAGTTTCCCATATCAAAACTTTTATTTCCAACACAACTTTTATGTAGAAGGCATAAGATTATAGCGTACCGCAAATCTAAATATCCAATATCTGGATGAGATGAAAGAAAGCCCTTGAATGAGCTCCAGGGTATTCAAGTGGAGGTCTATTTAAAATAGAACATGTACTGTAGAGAAGGGTGAAAACATGAACAGTCAAGTGGAGCAAATAGCTGAAAATACCGGTTGGCTGCGGCGCAGTTCCAATGTGAGCTTGGAGGAGGTAAATAATTCCGTTAAAGTTCCGAGCAAAGCCGGCGCTTGGAGAAAATTTTTAGCCTTTGCCGGGCCCGGGTCGCTTGTCGCTGTAGGTTATGTTGACCCTGGAAACTGGGCGACATCGATCGCCGGCGGAGCACGTTTTGGCTATACCTTATTGTCCGTCATTCTCATTTCTAATTTAATTGCGATGCTGCTGCAGTCATTAGCGGCAAAATTAGGAATTGTGACAGGCAGGGACTTAGCCCAGGCTACCAGAGATGCAGTTGGCAAGAAAACCTCTTTTGTTCTGTGGATATTAACAGAACTTGCGATTATTGCGACGGATTTAGCTGAGGTTATCGGGTCTGCGATCGCGCTAAATTTACTATTTGGCATCCCGCTGCTATTAGGTATCCTGATCACAACGCTAGATGTGCTGCTGTTGCTGCTTTTACAGAAAAAAGGATTTCGAATTATCGAATCCATCATTATCGTATTAATGGCAACAATATTTATCGTGTTTGTCTTTGAAGTGATCGTTTCAAAACCGGAAGTATCGGCACTGTTTGGCGGTTATGTCCCCAGCTTTGAAATTGTGACAAACCCGGAAATGCTGTTTATTTCTTTAGGGATTTTGGGAGCTACCGTCATGCCGCACAACCTTTATCTGCATTCCTCGATCGTGCAAACCAGGCAATACAAACGCACTACGGAAGGACGAAAAGAAGCCTTAAAATACTCTGTAATCGATTCGAATCTGTCATTGACGTTTGCGTTCCTGATCAACTCTGCCATTCTGATCCTGGGTGCAGCCGCTTTTCACGGAACCGGATTGGATGTTTCGGAAATTGAGGCAGCCTATGAGCTATTAAGCCCAACGGTAGGCGTGGGCATAGCAAGCACACTGTTTGCCATTGCCCTGCTTGCCTCCGGCCAAAACTCGACGATTACCGGAACATTGACAGGACAGATTGTCATGGAAGGATTTTTACACTTACGGATTTCTCCTTGGCTTCGCCGGATTATCACTCGGCTGATTGCGGTTGTGCCTGCCTTTATCGTCACGTGGATTGCCGGATCGAGAGGAACGGGAGAACTGCTCTTATGGAGCCAGGTTGTACTCAGCTTGCAACTTCCCTTTGCTGTTATTCCGCTGGTATTGTTCACAAGTGACAAAAAGAAAATGGGGGAATTTGCAAACCGTACATGGGTTAAGGTATTAGCGTGGCTTTCCACCGTAGTTATATTGGCTTTAAACGTATTCTTGGTCGCCTACATCATCGTAACTGGACATGATTTAGGGTAACAGCCTAAAATGCCGTACGGCCAATCTATTGGGTACAATAAAGTAAACCGGGACTGTTTCTAGGCAGTCCCCCCTTGCTTCTTTTCTTTTTTTGACTTAATATATGAGCATATGAACATATTTACACTTTGGAGGTTCTTATGGATCATAAAGAGAATGAACGAACCCTTCCATGTGAGGAACTGGACGACGAAACACTTTTTATGGTTTCCCAAACATTTAAAGCCTTATCCGATACGACCCGCATACGAATCTTGCACCTGTTGGCCCAGAGAGAGTGCTCAGTCAACGAGATCGCCGAGGAATTGTCGCTGCTTCAGTCGACGGTATCCCACCAACTTCGCTTTTTAAAGAACCTTCGTCTGGTCAAATTTCGGCGGGCCGGCACTACGCTGTACTACTCCCAGGATGACCAACACGTAATGGATCTGTTGGCCCAGGCGATTCACCACGCCTGCCACGATTAGGTTAGGAGGCAACGGCAATGGAAGAATACCGTATCAAGGGCCTTTCGTGTGCGCATTGTACCCAGGGTCTCGAAGAACAAATCCGCAAGTTGAAACACGGCCAAAGCGCCAAATTAAGCTACAACACCGGAAAATTGACGGTAGATGGCAAGGTGGAGCTGGAGCAGGTCGAAAAAATCCTGCGGACAGAAGGCGCCTATATCGAAAAAGCGGGACATGACCACTCCGGAGCGGAACACGGCCATGAGCATGACCACACCCATGGGGGCGCAAAATTGAAATACCTGTTGATTGCCTCTGCCGTAGTCTACCTTTTGGCGCTGCTGCTACAGGATCGGGCGAGCGACATCGCCGTCATCAGCATGTACCTGTTTGCCATGGCGATCAGCGGCTATACGACCTTTATCAAAGGGGTAAAAAATCTCTTCCGCTTCCAATTCACGATCGATACGTTGATGACGATCGCCCTCGTCGGCGCGGTTGGCATCGGGGAATGGAAAGAGGCAACGCTCGTCGCCATTCTGTTCGGTCTTAACGAGCTGTTGGAAGGATACGGGATGGAAAAGGCCCGCCGTTCCATGGAAAGCCTGCTGCAGATTGCTCCTAAGGAAGCGACTTTGATCCAAAACGGTACAGAGACGGTGGTACCGATCGCCTCGCTGGCAGCGGGCGACGTCGTGCTCGTACGGTCTGGGGAGAAGATCCCGTCAGACGGCATTGTCATCGAGGGGAAAAGCTCGGTCAACGAGGCGGCCATCACCGGTGAATCACTGCCAATCGAGAAGGCAGCCGGCGAGCCGGTCTTTGGCGGCAGCCTGAATAACGAGGGAGTGCTCAAAGTCCGGATTGAAAAAGCGTACGAGGATTCATCCCTGGCCAAAATCCTTCACCTGGTGGAAGAAGCCCAGGAGACGAAGACGCCCCTTGAGTTGTTTATCAACCGATTTGCCAAGTACTACACTCCCTTGATCATTCTCGTGGCAATCCTGGTCATCTTTATTCCGCCGCTGTTCTTGCAGGGGGGATGGCATGAGTGGCTTTATCAAGGGCTGGCCGTCCTGATCGTCGGGTGTCCATGCGCGCTGATCCTCTCTTCTCCGATCGCGATCGTCTCCGGGATTACCCGTAACGCTCGCAATGGCATTCTGATTAAAGGCGGCGTCTTCCTGGAGCAATTGGGCCGGATCGACACCATCGCCTTTGACAAGACCGGCACTTTGACCAGAGGTGAGCCCCACGTCGAAAAAACGCTCGTCTACGACGACCAGCGTTTCTACGAGACCGCCGCCGCCATTGAGAAATCCTCCTCTCACCCGCTGGCAAAGGCGATCATGCGCGAGATCGAGCAAAGAGGAATCTCCGCCATCGATCCCGACGAGATCGAGACGGTGTCAGGCAGAGGGGTCCGGGCCAGGATCAACGGGGAGGTCTTCTGGGCCGGCAATGAGCAAAGCATCTCCCACATCCCTATCCCGGAAGAGATCCGGCAGGACATCGACCGGTTAAAAGAAGACGGACTGACCCTGGTTTTGGTTGCTGACAGCCAATCTGTCCTGGGACTCTTCGGGATCGCCGATCAGATTCGCGACGAGAGCCGGGAAGTCATTGCCGCCCTCCATCGTCTGGGTGTCCGCCATACGGTCATGCTCACCGGCGATCACCAAAAAACAGCGGCCAAAACCGCCAAGGCAGTAGGAATCTCGCAGTATTACAGCAGCCTGCTGCCGGATGAAAAAGTCGAAAAAATCAAGGACCTGGCCAGCCAGGGAAATGTAGCAATGGTCGGGGACGGCATCAACGACGCTCCAGCGCTTGCTTCCGCCCAGCTCGGGATCGCCATGGGCAAAGGGACGGACAGTGCCATCGAGACGGCTGATATCGTGCTGATGCAGGACCATCTCGGCAAGCTGCCGGAAGCCGTCTCCATCGCCAAACAGGTGAACCGGATCATCAAAGGCAACATCGCGATTGCCTTGGGATTAAAAATCATTGCCCTGCTCTTGACCATCCCCGGTCTGCTGACGCTCTGGATCGCCATTCTGTCCGACATGGGCGCGACGATCCTGGTTACGCTGATCAGCCTGACGATCTTGCTGGAGAGGAAACCCTCTCCTGCCTCCCGTTCCTCCCTGTGAGGGACGGGACTTTTTTATACCACCTGACAAACCAGCCACGTTTCGATCTCCGAAGGCTCCATCGGCTTTCCATAGTAAAAACCTTGCATGATGTTGCAGCCTGAGGTGCGTAAAAACTGAATCTGGTCTTCGCTCTCTACTCCTTCGGCGACCAGCTCCAACTCCAATTGGGAGGCCATCGTAATGATCGCACGGGCTATTGCCCGCTTGGAAGGGGAATCCTGGTCGATCAAATGCCGATCGATTTTCAGGGTGTCGATCGGAATCTGGTCGATCGTTCCAAGCGAGGAGTAGCCTGAGCCGAAATCGTCCAGTGAAATGCGGACTCCCAATGCCTTCACTTCCTGAAGCTGTCGATTGATATCCGCAACGTCGTAGAGCACGATCGTTTCGGTAATCTCCAACTCCAGCAAAGCCGGAGAAAGGCCGGTAAGATTCAGCGCGTCACGGACCATGTTGAACAGATTTTGACTTTCGAATACGTGAACGGGCAGATTTACAGATACGGGCAGCTGCCGCAGCCCCTCATCCTTCCACGCCTTGTTCTGCCGGCATGCTTCTTCCAAAACCCAGCGCGTCATGGCATTGATTGCGCCTGTTTCCTCAGCGATCGGGATAAACTCCCCCGGGGCAATAATCCCTAGCTTGGGATGCCTCCACCGCATAAGCGCCTCCCAGCCGACCGGCTGGTCGATCGCGACGTTCCATTTAGGCTGATAAACCAAGTAAAATTCCCCGTGTTCCAGCGCTTTGCGAAGGTCTTTTTCCAGCTCCATCCGGCGGATCAGACGCTGATCCATGTCGGTGTCGAACAGGCGATACCTGTTTTTCCCAGAACCTTTCGCCGTGTACATGGCGGTGTCTGCCCTTTTCAGCAGTGTCCCGCGGTCCGATCCATGCAGCGGCGCCAAGCTGACCCCGACGCTGGCGGTGATGTATAGTTCGTTTCCCTCGAGGTGATAAGGTTTTTTGATCGTTTCCAGGATGCGCGATGCCAATTCCTCAGCCTGCTGCCGGCCGCACTCATTCGCCACGACGAGGAACTCGTCACCTCCCAAGCGGAACACCTGTTGTTTCTCATTCAAAAACAATTGCAGTCTCCTGCCCGCTTCCTGAACCAACAGGTCACCAATATCGTGACCTAACGTATCATTTATCGTCTTAAACTGGTCCAAATCGATAAACAGCACGGCAGCCTCTTTCGATTTTTCCACAACCTCGTCAAAATAGCGGTTCAATTCATACCGGTTGGGCAGTCCGGTCAGTTGATCGCGATAGGCCATTTTTTCCAGCACATGGCGATCAAAATACATCGCTCCCAGCGAGACCATCAAAATAAAAAAGGTGCTCACGGTCACGCCGGCCAACAACGCAGGATTGAATATTTCATCTGTCGGCGGTGCTTCCGGAACCGGAGGTACACACCAAAACTGCGAAGACTTCATCGCGGTGTAATGCATGCCGAAAATAGCCGTTCCCATCACAACCGCCGAGGTCCACTTCCACCAGCTGGAGGACGGTGTATGGCGAAACCGAAGAAACAGCAGCAGGGCCGAATACGAAGCGGCAAAGGCGATGAGCACCGAGAGGCACCAATAATACGAATCGTACACGACCTGCGCGGGCAGCTGCATCGCGCTCATCCCGGTGTAGTGCATCGCGACGATCCCGCTGGCCATAAAAAAACCGCCAATGCCGATGTTTTTCCATCCGACCTGCTTTGGCATCGTAATGTAAAAAGCGATGAAAGAAGCGACGATGCTGGCGAGCATAGACAAGACCGTTATCCCGATATCATAGTGAACCTTCACAGTAAGATGTAAGGCGAGCATGCCGACAAAATGCATCGACCAAACGCCGCTGCCCATCACACATGAACCGGCGATCAGCCACGTTATTTGAGACCTCCCCTGCGCCCGGGAAATCTTGCTCGCCAAATTTAACGCCGAGTACGAAGCCACTACCGCAATAACAAACGACAACAACACGATCCATTTATTGTAATATCCTTCAAGCAGGATCATAGTTTCTTCCCTTCTTGTTGAAACAACTTAGTTTACTAACACATATTTTCCAACATGTTTGCCGCTATTTCTCCCCTTGGCGGTCCTGTTTTTTTCTTTCGCGACAGGCCACTGCAGACCTACCTATTTCACCATGTTCAACTGAACAATTTCTGAACAAGAATCCCCCTAAAACTTATCTCTTTGTCATCATAACCCTGACACTTCGACGAGAGTCAGGTGATTCCTTTTTGCCCGCCAAAAAAAGACTTGAGCGCCGCACGCTCAAGTCATCCGTCCATTTAGATTTGAATCGAAACAAACTTCGTCTCAAGGAAATCATCCAACCCGTGCGGACCGCCTTCCCGGCCCATACCGCTCTCCTTCCAGCCGCCAAACGGCCCCTGAACAGTCGTCGGAACCGGATCGTTGCACCCTACCATTCCATACTCCAGCGCCTCGTACACCCGGATGGCCCGCCCCAGGTCACGGGTGTAAAAATAGGCCGCCAAGCCGTAATTTGTCTGGTTCGCCTTGGCGATGACCTCTTCTTCCGACTCGAACGAATAAATGGGGGCAACCGGTCCAAACGTCTCTTCCGTGGAAATCATCATCCCCTCTGAGACGTTTGCCAGGATGGTCGGCTTGTAGAATGTGCCCGCGCCAGGCTGGCACTTCTCCCCGCCGCTGATCAACCTGGCCCCTTTTGAAAGGGCGTCTTCTACATGTTCATGCACCTTGAGCAGCCCCTGCTCATCGATGACCGGACCGATGTCCGTCGTCTCCTCCAACCCGTTGCCGACGACCATGTTTTCTACCTTCGCCTTGAACAGGGCGGTGAACTCCTCCACTACCGGCGACTGCACATAGATGCGGTTGGCGCAGATACAAGTCTGCCCAGTGTTGCGAAACTTGTTGGCAATCGCTCCTTCGACCGCCTTTTCCAGATCGGCGTCGGCAAATACGATAAACGGGGCATGACCGCCCAGTTCCATCGACACCCGCTTTACCTGATCAGCGGCATCCCGCAAGAGCAGTTTGCCTACCTCTGTCGAGCCGGTGAACGTAATCTTGCGGATCTTGTGGTTGCCTAACAGCGCTTTGCCGATCTTGCCGGAGCTGCCCACGACGAGGTTGGCCACGCCATCCGGCAATCCGGCTTCCTGGGCAATCTCAAAGAGCATGGCGGCACAGCCCGGCGTTTGGGTAGCCGGCTTGAGCACCGCCGTGCAGCCGGCGGCAAGAGCCGGCGCCAGCTTGCGGGTGACCATCGACAGCGGAAAGTTCCACGGCGTAATCGCGGCGACCGGACCAACGGCCTGCCGGATGGTAAGAAGCCGCTTGTTGGCAAAGGATGACGGGATCGTCTCGCCGTACGTTCTTTTCGCCTCTTCCGCATTCCACTGTACGTAATCCGCCGCGCTTTGGACCTCGCCTCTCGCTTCGCGGATCGGCTTGCCCATCTCCAGCGTAATCGTCCGGGCCAGTTCTTCTTTCCGCTCCAGCATGAGCTGATACATCTTCATCAAGATGGCCGCGCGCTCCTTGGCAGGTGTTTGCGACCACTTGGGAAAGGCGTCCGCGGCCGCTTCTACAGCCAATTCGGCATCGCGATCGTCGCCATAAGCGACCCGCCAGACTGCTTCCCGCGTAGCCGGGTTGATGACCTCATACGAATCCCCTGACTGAGAGGACACCCATTTTCCGCCGATAAACAACTGGTAATTTTTCACATTGACCACCTCTTTATTTTTTCGCGATCAGGCCATGACCCAGCCGCCGTCCACGTTAAGCACGGCGCCTGTAATGTAGGCAGCCTTTTCGCTGATCAAAAACGCAGCTGCAGCGGCAATGTCCGCCGGAGTCCCAAACCTTCCGCTGGCGATTTGCGACAGGATCGCATCGTTCGCTCCCGTTCCTGCCGCCGCCATCATTTCCGTTTCAATCCGTCCTGGAGCGATCGCATTGACCGTGATTCCGTAGGGTGCCAGTTCCCCCGCAGCGGCCTTGGTCAACCCGATCAGTCCCGCCTTCGTGGCGGCGTAGTGCGAGCCCGAAACGGAAATGTAGCTTTTCGCCGCGATGGAAGAAATATTGACAATCCGCCCAAAATTCTGCTTGATCATGTAAGGGGATACTGCCCTGGTCAGGTGAAAAGCTCCGTTTAAATTCACCTCGACGACGCGCTGCCACTCGCGGGGATCCACCTCGTACACCGGAACCTTGCTCCCTGCCCTTTTGGGCGAAATGCCTGCGTTATTCACCAGGATGTCGACGCTCCCCAAGCTGTTTGCCGTCCGGGAGACAAACTCTGACACCGCTTGGTAATCGGCTATGTCACATACCTGCACAGAAGCGTTAGGCCCGATCTCCCGGGCCGTCTGAGCAGCCAAGCCTTCGTCTATGTCATTGATGACGACGTGAATTCCCAAGGACGCCAATTCTTTGGCGATCCCCTTGCCGATACCCCTGCCTCCGCCTGACACGATCGCGACCCGATTGTTCATCCATCCACCTCGACCTGTTCATTTACGTCAGATGAAACCCTTGCTTCGCAAGAAACTCCCTCATGTGCCCCCTCCGCTTTTCCGCCAAAAACTGGGCCATCGTCTTCGACCAGTTGCTCTGCTTGTTGTTGCCAGACCTCGATGAATAATATGCCTGCATCGTCTGGTCATATGCGTGAATAACCCCCTGGTAGTGCTCTTCCCCGTATTCATTCTCATGCAGGATCGCCTCAACAGGCAGCCGGGGCTTTACCTGATGGGTCTCTGCCGGCACTCCCAGGCACATCCCGAACAGCGGAAACACTTTGTCAGGCAGTCTGACAATCTCGCTGATCGGCCCCGGATTGTTGCGGACACCTCCGATGTAGCAGCCGCCGTATCCGAGTGATTCGGCAGCAGTCAGCGCATTTTGCGCCATGAGAGCCGTATCTACCACACCGACGATAAAATTTTCCACGGTGTCGTGCTGGATGCGGACGCCCTGTTTGGCCGCGGCGTATTCTGTCCGCTTCCAATCGACGCAAAACAGCAGAAAGACCGGGCAGTCGTTAACATGTCCCTGATTGTTGGCAAGCCTGGCGATCTGCTCTTTTTTGTCCCGATCCGTCACAAGGATGATCGAATACGCCTGAACGAAATTGGAAGAAGCCGCTCCCTGCGCCGCCTTGATAATTTCGAGCAAGTCAGAGCGCGGTATCGGATCTGTCGTATACTTGCGGATGGAACGGTGATTCTGCATCACTTTGATCGTCTCTGATAGCCCTTGCCCTTTTCTTTGCATCCCTTCTCCCCTCCCTTGTTCAGTTCCTCGCATCCAATACAGGCTTCAACACCTTTTGCTGCAAAGCATCCGCGAACGCTTGACCCGCCTGTGCAAGCGGATAGATTGAAACCATCTGCCGCAGCTGGGGTTCATACTGCTGCAAGATCCCAAAAGCCCGGGTATAATCGGCGGGGCGGCACCCGTAGCTGGTCAAAAGCTGCCATTCATTGCGGACGGCCCTGGTCAGAAAAAGCTCGACGCTCGCTTCGTACAAGGCGACAAACACCGCCCTTCCCCCTTTTTTCAGCGTTTCCAGACTCGCCTGTACGCCTTGGGGAGATCCGGAACACTCAAAGACGACGTCTGCTTTGTCCCTGATCCCGTCGGATTCACCCTCGACATGGGGGACCATTCCGAAGGTTGCGGCGTGGACCAGACGAGTCTCACGATCCTTCGGCAATCCGGCGACGATCACTTCGGCGCCGAGCGATCGGCAGACGATTCCCGTGAAAAAGCCGATGATGCCTGCCCCTTGTACGAGGATCCGCTCTCCCGCTCTCACCTTGCCAATCGCTTCCACGGCGTGGACGGCGATCGACATCGGTTCTGCCAGACTGGCCGCCAGATTGGACAGCGTAGCGGGGACTTCCCGGACAAAGCGGGAGCGGCACTTGACGTACCGGGCCATGCCGCCGTCAAAATGCAGCCCGATGACCTGCAGCCGCTCACATATATGGGTTCGTCCGCTGCGGCATGTCGGACACTCCCCGCAGTATTGAATCGATTCCACCGTCACACGCTTGTGCAGGAGGGAACCAGCCCCGCCTCCCCCCTCCACGACAACACCTGACAGCTCATGCCCGAGTATCCTCGGCCCCTGGACGAATTCGTATCCGGGCGCGTGGTTGTACGCGTGCAAATCGCTGCCGCAAACTCCGCAATAGTCTACGCGAATCAGCACCTCATCGGCGGACAGCTGCGGCTGTTCGACGCTCTTCACGACGATTTCGCCTTTTTGCCTGGTCTTCACTGCGGCTAACATCATCTCACCTACATTCCCAGGTACGCTCGTTTTAGATAGGGGTTGCCCAGCAGTTCAGCAGCGCTTCCCGCCAGGGCAATCCGCCCATTTTCCAGCACAAATCCCGCATTCGACAGCGCCAGCGAGTGTCCCACATTTTGTTCCACCAGCAAAATCGTGATGCCGGCGTCCCTGATTTTTTTCAACACCTCAAACAATTTCTGCACCATAATCGGCGCCAATCCCAAGGACAACTCATCGATCATCAGCAGCTTGGGGCTGCCCATCAAGCCCCGGGCGATCGCGCACATCTGCTGTTCACCGCCGCTCATCGACGCCGCCAGCTGCTTTTTTCGCTCCCGCAGGATCGGAAAAAACGTGTAGACCATCTCCAGATTCTTTTTAAAATCCCTTCTGGCCCGCTTGGAGTAAGCGCCGAGTTCCAGGTTTTCTTCGACCGACATGAACGAAAACAGCTTTCTTCCCTCCGGGACCTGAACGATCCCCAGCTCGACGATCTCGTGCGGATCCCTGCCCTGAATCTCTTCATTGCGGTAGATGATTTTCCCCGACGAGAGTTTTTCCAGACCGGAAATCGCATTGATCGTCGTCGATTTTCCCGCAGCATTGGCGCCCAGCAGCGCGACAATCTCCCCCTCGCCGATCTGCAGGCTGACATCCCAGAGCGCCTGTACGTCACCGTAAAACAGATTTGCCTTGTCTACTTTAAGCAAACGACACCGCCTCCCCCAGGTATGCTTCGATCACTTTGGGATTGCTGGTCACCTCGGCCGGCCTGCCCTCGGCGATTTTTTCACCGTGGTGAATCACGACAATCCGCTGGGACAGCTGCATGATGACCTCCATGATGTGTTCGATGATGATCAATGTCAGACCGTCCTTGGCCAAACTGCCGATCAGCGGGATGATCTCGTTGATCTCGCCGGGATTCAAGCCGGCCATGACCTCGTCGAGCAGCAGCAGCTCCGGTTGGGTGGCCAGCGCTTTGGCGACTTCCAGCCGCTTCTTGTCGGCGATCGTCAAGCTTTTGGCAACCGAGTCTCTCCGGTGAATCAGATCCACTCTTTCCAGGACGTATTCGGCGTACTCTTTCGCCTCTCTGGACTTTTGAATCCGGTTAAAGGCGCCAATTTTGACATTTTCCAGCACGCTGATATTGCCGAACGGCTTTACCACCTGGAATGTCCTGCCGATTCCTTTTTGGCAAATGAGATGGGCCTTCTGATTGGTGATCTCTTCCCCTTTAAAGCGGATCGAGCCGGAAGTGGCAGGCAATGCACCCGAGATCAGGTTGAACAGTGTGGTCTTGCCTGCTCCATTCGGTCCGATAATCCCGACGATCTCTTGTTTGCCAACCTCGAAACTGACCCCGTTCACAGCCGTAATCCCGCCAAACTGCTTGACAACCTGTTCAATTTGCAGAATCAACCTGCTCACCCCCCTTTTGCGTGCCGGGAATGGCCCGAGCCGGCTGAGAATCTCGATTCGCCCGCTTTTTGTCCAGCCAGCCTCGAAGCGTCGGCAGGATGCCATTGGGGATAAACGAGACGACGAGGATCAAGACAATTCCGTAGAGGAAGAAGTTCAACCCGTTCAACCCGGAAAAGGCCGATCGCAGCAGCTCGTTTAAGGGAATCATCAACACCGCGCCAAGGACCGGTCCGAATACCGTGCCCATGCCGCCGATAATCGAGATCAGGGCTACCTGAACGGAAAAGTTGACGTTAAACATAGCCTCCGGTTCGATAAACAAAATGTACTGGGCGTAAAATACCCCAGTGATGCCCGCCAGACCGGAGCTGATCAGCACGGCGTACAGCTTGTACCTTGAAATCGGGATTCCCAGCGCGTCAGCCGCTTCTTCATTCTCGCGGATCGCGATCAGGTAGGCGCCGATTTTCGAACGGTCAATCCAGTAGGTAACGGCGATGACCAGGCATAAGATGCCTAAGGCGATGTAGTAATACGGTTCCTTGCCCCGGAACATCAGGCTTGAAAAGCCGGCCTGGAACGGAATGTTGAGGCCCACCGCTCCGTTCGTCAGCTCCTTCCAGAAGGAGGCGACCAAGCGGATCACCTCTGAGAAGGCGAGCGTGGCGAGGGTAAAGAACGGCCCCTTCAGGCGAAAGCACGGGTAGCCGATGCAGGCCCCCACCAGCATGCACAACGCGAGGGCGGCACACATGCCAATCCACGGCGATACTCCCCAGGTCATGAACAGCAGGGTGGACGTGTAGGCGCCGAGGCCGAAGAAGATGGCATGGCCCAGCGAGAGCTGCCCGGCGTACCCCGCCAAAATATTCCATGATCCGCTGACAGCGGCGTAAAACAGGATCAGGATCAGGGTGTGCATGTAGAACTTGTTCGCGACGATCACGGGAATCAGCAGCGCGATGAGCAGGACCAAAAGCCAGAGCAGCATTGATTTGGATACCGCCCGTTTCATTTCAGCCCCACCTCCTCAGAACCTTTGCCCAGGCTGAACAGGCCGGAAGGGCGGAACAGCAGCACCAGGATGAAGATGGCGAAATAGACAGCCTCTTTTAGACCGGGCGAGATCCACACCCCGGCCAGCGCCTCGACCAGTCCGATCAGCAGGCCGCCGAGAAATGCCCCAAACATGCTCCCCATCCCGCCGAGCACGACGACGACAAAAGCGGTCAGCACAAACAAGGTGCCCACGGTGGGAAATACGTAGTAGATCGGCATCAATAGCGAGCCGGCAAGCCCGACCAGCCCGGAGCCGATGCCAAAGGCCAAAAGGTAAATTCGCTTTACGGGTATCCCCGCCAACGCTGCCGCCCTTTTTTCCATGGCGACGGCCCGGATCGCTTTCCCTGTCAAGGTGTATTTAAGGAACAGGAACAGGCCGAGCGAGATCAGCACTGCGACGAGAAAAGCGATCAGCCGCGGAACGCTGACGGCGACCTCGCCCATGCGGATGACGGTGGTCTGATAAGCCGTTTGGACTGTGCGGTAATCGGCGTTCCACATCATCAAGGCAAAGTTTTGCAAGGTGATGGAAAGGCCCAGAGTGGCAAAAATCTTCACCGTTGCCGAAGTGTCCAGGATGGGCTGGATGATCACCCGGTGCACCAGCCAGCCGAAGGCAAACAAAGCCAGCGCCACAACCGGCGCAGAGACGTAAGGGTCCAGCCCCCACGTACTGTAAAGCAAAAAGCTGATGTACATCGCGATCATCAAAAATTCCCCGTGCGCAAAATTGATGATTCTGACAACCCCCAAGATCAAATTAAGCCCCATGCTGATCAAGGCGTAGATCCCCCCAACGAGGATCCCGGAGATGACGACCTGCGCGAACTGTGTCAATCCAACCCCCTCCCTCGCATCTTTGTCCTATTGTCTTTCGCTCCATTTCGGCAACGGCAGCGTCACTTCTTTCAGCGCCGCTCCCTTCGGCCAGACGACGACCAGCTTCCCGTCGATCCACTGATGGACGTACGGCTGTCCCAATTTGTTCTGGCCCTTCTCGTCAAACTGGATGCCCCAGCCGGTCGCCGTTTTTCCCGGCTCCAACTTGTAATTCATCGCAGCCTCGCGAAGCTTGTCCGGGTCGATATCGCCCACCTGGTCAATCACGTCCAGGAGCACATTGGTCCCCATGAAGTTGGCCAGCGAGTGACCGGAGCGCGGCTCTTCCCCGTACGTGTCCTTGTACAGCTTGACAAAATCGTCCAGTCCGGGCGTGTACTCCTTGTTGATCTCATACTGCGGAAAGTCTACGTTCAAGATGCCGTCGACATCCTTGCCCAGCGCCTTTTGGAAATCGCTCATCGTATGTCCGCCGCCCGTCCCGATGAAGACAGGGACATCCAGCCCGAGCTCCTTGGCCTGCCGCCAGAACAGGATGGCGTCATTGAGGTACGATACGCCGATCAATACGTCCGGCTTCGCCTCTTTGACGTTGAGAACGACCGATGACAGATCGACCGACTTCAAGTTGTACGGCTGGATCGTGGCCAGCTTCAGATTGGCTTCCTCGGCGTACTTTTTGACAAATTCGGCTACTGTCGTACCATAGAGCGAGTCTTCATGCACGATCCCGATTCGCAGGTCGGATGGATTCTTCCCCAGCTTCTCGGCTACGACATCCTTGATGTAATCAATTTCGATCCTGGAGAAGTGGGAGGCAGGCGGATTTGTCCGCATGACGTACTTGTATCCCCGCTCCGTCACCTGGTCGGAGACAGCCCCCAGCTCCCAGTACAGCACGCCGTTTCGCTCCGTCACTTCGCTGGCAGCGAACGAGATGGAGCTCGAATAGGACCCCAGGATCAGCTTGACGCCTTTTTGGGTGATCAGCCGGTCCGCTTCGGCCTGTGCCGCATTCGCGTCGGGCGCATCGGTTTTGATCAATTCCACTGTTTTCCCTCCGGCTACTCCGCCATTCTGGTTGCGAAGCTTGACGGCCAGCTCGGCTCCGCGGTAGCTTTCGTCACCAAGCAGAGCCGAGGAACCGGTCAGAGGATACAGAGCGCCAATCTGCAGGACTTCCTTCTGCCCGCCGCCTCCTGCAGCGGGACTGCCTGAACAAGCGGTTGTGAAGGCGATCAAACCTGTAAGCAAGAACGACAGCCATCTTTTCACCAATGAACCCTCCTTTTTTTCACTGTGCAAAGCTGTTTTAGGCGCTGAGCCATCCGCCGTCCACATAAATGGTCTGTCCCGTTATGTAGTCGGATGCAGCCGACGCCAAAAAGATCGCCGCTCCCGCCAGATCCTGGTCTTCTCCCGTTCTCCCCAAGGGAATTCTGGAGAGGATCCAGTCTTTTCTCTGCTTGTCTTGAAATACCGGCTCGGTCAGGCGCGTTTTGTAATAGCCCGGTCCGATCGCATTTACCCGAATGCCGTCCCGGGCGAATTCGACTGCCATCGCTTTCGTTATCTGGGAAACTCCCCCCTTGCTGGCACCGTAAGCCGCCATATCCCGCAAACCGATTTCACTCGTCAGCGAAGCGATGTTGATAATCCGTCCCTGCTGCTCCCTTTGCATGTGGGGAATGACGATTTGGCTGGCTACCAGCACGCTCCGCAAATTGACGTCCATGACATACTCCCAATCATCCGCGGAAATCTCCAGAAAAGGCTTGCGGACGTTGACTCCGGCGGCATTTACCAAGATGTCCAGCTGCCCTTGTTCCTTGACCAGCCGGTGCACAAACCGCCTTAGGGCTTCCCTGTCACGCAAGTCCAGCGCCTGGCAAAACGGCTTGCGGGAAAACTCCGCAATTCTTTGGCAAACTTCTTCCAATTCACCGCCGGTCCGGCTGACGACGGCCACGTCCGCTCCGGCTTCGGCCAAGGCGAGGGCGATCCCCCTGCCCAAGCCTCTTCCGCCCCCTGTGACCAACGCTGTCTTCCCCGATAAATCAAACAGTCTCATGCCCCATCCCTCACAATGCTTGTTCGTAGAGCAAAATCAGGTCGTCCTGCGACACCTTGCGGGGATTGATCGGAATATTCCCGCTTTTCATCGCATCCCGGGCCATGTCCTGAATCCTGCCGCGATCCAGGTGAAAATCGGAAAACCGGGCGGGAATCCCGATGTCCCTGGACAGTTTTTGCACCGCTTCGACTGCTTTTCCGGCCTTCTCCATCAAGGTGAGGCCTGCCGTGTTCTCGCCCATATCTTCGGCGATATCGGCAAACAGCTCGGGAACGGCAAGCGCGTTGTACTCCATCACATGGGGGATCAAGATGGAGTTGGCTACGCCGTGCGGCACTCCGAACATAGCGCTGACCGGATGGCTCATCGCGTGACAGATCCCCAGGCGGGTATTGCTGAAGGCCAGCCCCGCCAGCAAGCTGCCCATCAGCATTTTATCCCGGGCCGCCAGCTGATCGCCGCCGTACACAGCCTGGCGCAAATGGCCGCTGATCAGCCGGATCGCTTCCCGGGCCAGTGCCCTGGACAGCGGGTAGGCCATTTTCGAGGTGTAGGACTCGATCGCGTGCACCAAAGCGTCCAATCCCGTCGAAGCGGTGATCTGCTTTGGCATCGATACCGTCATAAGCGGATCGACCAGCGCCCAGCGGGGCGCCAATTTATATCCCCCGACAGTCAGCTTGTACTGCCTGTCGACATCGGTAATGACGGTAAAAATGGTTACTTCGCTTGCCGTCCCCGCCGTAGTGGGGATGGCGATCAGCGGAAGGATCGGCTGGGTAAACGTGTCGATGCCTTCGTAATCGACAATGCTGCCCCCGTTGACAGCGAGCAAGCCTACCGCCTTGGCGACGTCGATGGCGCTGCCGCCGCCGATCGCCACCAGGACTTCCGCTTTCACCTCCTGCAGCGCCGCCAGTGCCCGCTCACAGGTAGCCACGGAAGGATTCGGCTCCACCTCGGCGTATACGGCGTACACAAGCCCCTCCAACTGCCGTTCCACATCCCGCAGCAGACCGGCTGCGACAATTCCCGGGTCGGTAATCACCAGGATCCGGTTATATCCTTGCCGGTCCAGGATCGGCCTCAGCTGCCGAGCAGCTTCAAAGCCGTAGATGATCTCCGTCGGATTTTTAAAACTGGAAAGGTGAAATTGCATCGTCACCAGCCTCCTACATGTACTTTACCGGCGCGTTTTGTCTCCGCCCGATGGCCTCGCGGAACCCCAGGACAGGCGTCTCCCAGAGGGTTGTATCCACATGGATGACGGTGGACACCGTCGATTTCCTCGTTTCCGCCAAAGCTTCTGCCAGCTGCTTTTTGCCCTTCACCCGAAAGCCCTGCAGGCCGAATCCCGCGCTTACCTTGGCAAAATCGACTGCCGGCAAATCGAAGTACTCCTTGTCGTAGTTCAACTTGTTCAGCCATTCCATCCAGCCCCAATTGCGGTTGTCGAGAACGAGGATGTTGACTTTTAGACCGTATGCTTGCAGCGTGGCTAACTCCCCGACGGTGTAGCCAAAGCCACCGTCGCCTGCAAGCAGGTACACCTCGCCGCGCGTGCCGGCTGCAGCAGCGCCGATCGCCGCCGGCAGGCCAAAGCCCAGGCCGGCAAGCCCCCGCGGCGTGAGCAGCCTCCTGCCCGCTGCTTTGTGTTTGAAGTAAACGGCGCCCCATCCGCTGGAGAAGCTCGCGTCACATACCAGAATGTCGTCCGGCTGGGCTATCCGGTTGAGCACATCCAGCACCTGCTGCGGCTTTAGCCACTCTGATTCTGCCGATATCTCGGCCTGCACGTACTCGTCCCAGTTCTTTTTGGCTTCGGCAATCCACGCTTGCCGCTCCGGATACTGGCGATGCAAGGTTTTTTCAGCGGCCAACTGCAGCATTTTCGCCAGCGTCGCTTTGGCATCGCCGACAAGCCCCACATCGGCCTGGAACACCCTTCCAATTTCTTCCTCGTCGATGTCCAGGTGAATCACGGTTTGTTGAGAGGTCGGGATCTGCCAGGTAAAGGTCGTGTTTTGCCCCGACTTAAATCCGACGAGGAAAACGACATCCGCTTCTTCCGCCAGCTGCTTGGCGGACAAGGTGCCGATCCCGCCGGCCATGCCGATTCCCAGCGGATGGTCGTCGGGAATCACTCCTCTGCCTGTAAACGTTTGCAAGACCGGGATCGTCAAGGCTTCTGCCAGTGCCGTGACTTCCGCTTCCGCCTGGGACAGCATCGCCCCTCCGCCGACGATCATCACCGGCTTCTCGGCTGCTGTCAGAATAGACAGCGCCAGCTCGATTTGGGCGTCCGCCGCCACTGATCGATACCGGGGAAAGGCGGCGAGACTATCCGGCATGTCCGGCACGTCCCCGCTCCACGCTTCTTTAAACACGTCCTCGTGAATCGACAGCGCCACCGGTCCCGGGCGTCCCGATACCGCCTTGATAAAGGCATTCCGGATCATGTCCGGCAGCGCCTTTTGGCTGGTGATTCTCCCTGTCCACTTGGTAAATGGCTTCACCATCTCAAGCTGGTAAAAGCCCTGTGAGGCGTTTCCGCGGTCCCGAAGGTGCTCCCATTCCAATGGCAGATCGCTGAACAAGGCAAAGATCGGCGTCGAGGAATTGAAGGCTTCCCCCAGCCCGGCGGTAAATTCGGCTGCTCCGGGTCCGACTGTCGCGTCGCAGACCCCCACCCGGTTGGTCAATCTGGCATACGCGACCGCTGCGTAGGCAGCGTTTTTTTCCGCCCGCATCACGATGTGCCGAACCTTTCCCTTGGCGTTGTGGATACCGTCGTACAGGGGGAGCGTCTGCCCTCCCGGCACCCCGAACACGGTGTCCGCCTTCATCTGTACCAACATCTGTACCAATGCATCCCCTACATGCATCTCAATCCCCTCCCACGTCTGCATAAGAGTAAAAGCCCTTGCCCGTTTTTACGCCCAGATCCCCGGCTTCAACCATGTTCCTGAGAAGTGGGCACGGGCGGTATTTGGGATCGCCAAATCCCTCGTACAGGGCCTCCATGGCCGCCAGCGCCACATCCAGCCCGGCCATGTCAAGCGTCCTCAACGGCCCCATTTTATGGCCATACCCATCGATAAAACCCTGATCGATATCCTCTGGCGTCCCCACTCCCTCCATCAGGGCGTAGCAGGCCTCATTCACCATCGGCAGCCAGATCCTATTCATCAAAAATCCGGGATAATCTTTTTGGGCGATAATGACCCGCTTCCCCAGCTTTTCTCCGATCGCTGCCGCCCGCTCAACCGTCGCTTTGGCCGTCTTGCGGCCTTTGACCACCTCGAGGAGCGGCATCATCGGAACCGGACTGAAAAAGTGCATGCCGACGACATTCTCCGGCCGTTTGGTGGCGGCTCCGATCGCCGTAATCGACAGGCAGGAGGTATTGCTGGCCAGCAGGGCCCCCGCTGCAGCCGATTCGTCCAGCTGTTGGAACACCCGCTGTTTCAATGCGAGGTTTTCCGGAACCGCTTCGATGATCAGATCCGCTTCCGGGATGCCGGCCCAGTCAGTCTGATACCCGATCCGCTCCTTTACCGCCGACGCATCGCCCAGTTTCCCCCTCCTTTCGAGGCGATGCAGCGAGTCGCTGATTTTCTCCCTCGTTTTGGCCAAAGCCTCCTCGCTGACGTCTATGACCGTCACTTCCATTTCTGCTTGCGCGGCTGTCTGGGCGATTCCCGAGCCCATCAGTCCGCCGCCGATCACAAAGCATTTCACCTGTCTCACCTGCCCAAAATTTCTTTGGCTATGATCAACCGCTGAATTTGATTGGTACCCTCGTAGATCTGCGTTATCTTGGCATCCCGCATCATCCGCTCCACCGGGTAATCCCGCATGTAGCCGTTCCCTCCCAAGATCTGAACGGCGTCAGTCGTCACCTTCATCGCCATGTCGGAAGCGAAGAGTTTTGCCATGGAAGCTGCCTGGATGACTTCCCGGGAGCCGCTGTCCAACAGCTCGGCTGTGTAGTAGACCAGTCTGCGGGCCGCCTCGATCTGCGTCGCCATATCGGCCAGCATAAACCGGATGCCCTGAAAGCTGGCGATTTCCCGGTTGAACTGGAACCGCCCTTTCGCATACCGGGCCGCCACTTCAAACGCCCCTTGGGCGATGCCCAACGCTTGGGCCGCTACTCCCGGCCTGGTGTGATTCAGCGATTTCATCAAGACCTTGAAACCGCCCCCTTCCGCACCCAGCATCTGCGAGCGGTGAACGCGCACGTTGTCGAGGATGACTTCCCTGGTGACAGAACCCCTGATGCCCATCTTTTCTTCCTTGCGCCCAAACGAAAGACCGGCCGTCCCCTCATCGACGATAAACAGCGTAATTCCCGAGTTCTTTTTGGACGTGTCTACGGTTGTTACAAAGATGTAGACCCCTGCTTCTCCTCCGTTCGTGATAAAAACTTTCCGGCCGTTTAAGATGTAGAAATCCCCTTCTCTGATCGCCCTGGTTGAGATCGAAGCCGTATCGGAACCGGCTCCCGCTTCCGTAATGCCGAAAGCCCCAAGGAAATCCCCCTTTGCCAGCGGTATCACGTACTTTTTCTTCTGTTCCTCCGTCCCCGCGATCAACAGGGGAGCAATCGCCAGAGCCTGTGTAGTAAGCAGGACAGATGTAGCCGCACATGAACGGGCTACCTCTTCAATCGTGATCAGGTGACTGAGCGAGGAACCTCCGGAACCGCCGTAAACCTCAGGGACGTTGACCCCAAACAGCCCGTGTTCGGCCAATAACCGCACGTGCGACTTGGGCATCTCTTCGGTCCTGTCTATTTCCTGGGCCATAGGGAGAAATTGATCCTCGGATAATGTACGGACAAAACTCCGTATCATCGAGATTTCTTCTTGCATAATTGGCCTCCTTTCCCTCACCTGCAGGTATAGCAAGCGCCGTGCCAAAAAGAAAAAGACCGGAAGTTCCGGTCTGCGGCAAATAGGAATGCAAAACATCATCATTTCGTGATGTGTTTTTACAACATGTATGCAGTTTTACATCACTTCTCGCTTCATCCGGTACTTCTGCATCTTGCGGATTAGGGTTGATTGGTCGATTTGCAAAGCTTTGGCTGCCTGGCGAACGCTGGGAAACTGGCTCAAGGACTGCCTAATGATGACTCTCTCCCACTCTTCCAGCTGCTCCTTTAATGATTGACCCTGCTGTACGGTTTGCGGCGGTCGGTGACTGGCGGAACGTCTGGCCGGACCGATTTTCACTTCGCTTTCAATGTCCTGCAGGTTAATCAAAGGCTTGTTGATCATCAAGCTGATTCGCTCGACGAGGTTTTGCAGCTCCCGCACATTGCCCGGCCAATCGTACTCCCGCAAGCTTTCCAGGGCGTCGCGGGAAAACATGCGGTTGACGCCGTAGGTATTTTTGATATTGCGCAGAAAATGGTAGACGAGCGGAATGATGTCGTCCCTTCTCTCTCGAAGTGGCGGGACGACGATCGGGATGATGTTCAGGCGGTAGTACAAGTCCTCCCGGAACTTGCCCTGGGCGACCAGCTCGTCCAAATTCCGATTGGTTGCGGCGATGATTCTCACGTCTATCTTGATCGGTTTGACCCCGCCTATCCGCGTAATTTCATACTCTTGCAGGACGCGCAGCAGCTTGACCTGCAGCTGCTGGGGCATGTCGCCTATCTCGTCGAGAAACAGCGTCCCTGCAGAAGCGATCTCAAACAGACCTGGCTTCCCTGATTTGCTGGCTCCCGTAAAAGACCCCGATTCGTAGCCGAACAGCTCCGATTCCAGCAGCTGCTCCGGAATAGCCCCGCAGTTGATCCTGACGAGCGGCTTGTCACTGCGATTGCTGTACTGATGGATGAGGTTGACAATCCCCTCTTTTCCTACTCCGGATTCCCCTTGTATCAGTACGACGGAATTGACCTGGGCCACTCGCATCGCCCGCTCCATCACTTCCTTTGTCTTCAGATCGTGTGCGACGATGGCCTTTCTCGCATCCTGTTTTTCCTTTAATTCTTCCAGTTCGCGGTTCACCCGTTGATTCTGCTCTTCCAGGTCCAGGATTTCCTTTTCCAATTGATTGAGTGTCGTCAGGTCGCGTATATTGCACACGACCTTTTTGATCTCTCCGCTTGCATCTCTGATCGGCACGCCCGATACGAGTACTTTTTTGCCGGTGATGAAGTTTTGAATGATCGTCATCGGCTTCTTTTCACTCAAGACGCGAAAGGTGACAGATTTGTCAATGACCCCCTCGTCGATCAGTTCCTGCAGATTTCGCCCTACACAATCTTGTGCCCGCAGACCGGTAAGCCGTTCGTAAGCGGGGTTCTGGAAGAGGATCACTCCATCAGCGTCACAGATGACGATCCCGTCAAAAGAGTAGTGAATGATCTGCGTCAGCTCATCCAGGACGAAGTCATAAGCCATTCCGTTACCCTCCCATCACGTCCGTTCGATAAATGACAGAATTGTTGTTATTAACAGAATATTGTAATATTAAAATATCACAATTTGAAAGAAAAATGAATGGGGGGTCAATTTATGTCGGCGAGATTGGATCAGATGATCAGAAGGCACGCTGTCCAAAATCCGGATCAGCTGGCGCTGGGCACCGAGCGCGGGACCTACACCTATCGGGAATTGGATCACCTGCTTGACAAACTGGCGCAAGCTTTTGCCGGCTGGGGCATCACTCCCGGAGACCGGATCGCCATTGTCCTCATGAACCGGGAAGAATTTGTCCTGACGTACTTCGCCTGCATGCGGGCAGGCGCTATCTCCGTCCCTGTCAATCCGGTGCTGTCTGCCCGCGAATTGCAGTTGATCCTCTCCGATTGCGCACCCAGGATTGTCGTCTCCAGCCAGCCCTTTATCGAAAAGCTGGAACAAGTAGAATGGACGGAGGCTCCGCTTTTGCTCAACGCGGACGATCCGGAATCGTTTGCCGCGTTCATGGCAGCCGGCAAAGATGAGCCCCTCCAGCTTCCTGCGGATGTCGAAGAGTCGACGATTATCTACACCTCGGGAACCACCGGGCTGCCCAAGGGAGCGCTGCTGACGCACGGGAATCTGTACAGCAATGCACAGGTCTACGCCGAGGCGCTGGGAATGAGTGCAGAGGAAAAAACGTTAATCGTCGCGCCTGTCTTCCACACAGCGGCGCAAACCTGCTGTCTGAATGCGACCGTGTACAGCGGCGGCTACAATTACCTGTTGGAGAGGTGGGAATCAAGCCAAAAGACGCTCCAGACGATGGAGCGGGAAAAGATCAGCTTCTTCTTCGGGCCGCCGACGATGTACACGTACATGCTGCAGGATCCGCGCATCAAAGAATACAATCTCAGCCTCCGCCTCGCCTTTACCGGTGCCGCCCCCTTGCCTGTCGAAGTGTTTGCCAGATGGAAGGAGCTGCTTGGTTTTGAAATCGTCGAGGGGTACGGCTTATCGGAAACCTCCCCGGTCGTCACGATCAACCCGCCCTTCGGCCGAAAAAAGCCGGGCAGCATCGGCACCCCGATCCGCGACGTCCAGGTCCGGATCTACTTTGAAAACGATCAGGAGGATGGCGACGGCGTAGGCGAACTCATCGTAAAAGGCCCCAACGTCATGAAGGGATACTGGAACAAGCCGGAAGAATCCGCGAAGGCACTGCGAGATGGATGGCTTCACACTGGCGATATGGCCCGGGTGGACGAAGACGGCTATTTTTACATCGTCGACCGCAAGAAAGACATGATCAACCGCGCCGGCTTCAAAATCTATCCGCGTGAGCTGGAGGAGGTCATCTACCAGCATCCGTCCGTGTTGGAGGTGGCGGTGGTCGGCATCCCCGACCCGGTCAGAGGCGAAGAGGTAAAAGCGTTCATCACGCTGAAACAGGATCAGCCCGCTCCCACCCTGGAAGAGCTGCATTCATTCTGCGAGGGAAAGCTGGCTTCCTACAAGTTTCCCAGACAGCTTGAAGTGCTCGACCAGATGCCCAAAACCGTCAGCGGCAAGATCCTCAAAACAAGTTTAAGAGGACGGTAGGATGCTTGAGCATCTCGAAAAGTGTCCGGAAACCCATTTCCGTTGAAAACGGAATTAAGACCGTGTTAAGATAAAAGTGTCTAAAGGAGTGAATGCTCCCACCGCCTGAAGAGGCGGGGGCTTCTTGTTTC
>NZ_JBJQOQ010000019.1:0-93270 GCF_046036945.1 Brevibacillus sp. B_LB10_24
CTGTTAACCGGTAGGTTGGCGGTTCGAGTCCGTCCTGAGGAGCCATTTGGATGGATGTCCGAGAGGCCGAAGGAGCACGATTGGAAATCGTGTAGACGGGGATAACTCGTCTCGTGGGTTCAAATCCCACTCCATCCGCCATCTGGCCCGTTGGTGAAGCGGTTTAACACAGCAGCCTTTCACGCTGTCATGCAGGGGTTCGAATCCCCTACGGGTCACCATTTGGAGGCTTAGCTCAGCTGGGAGAGCATCTGCCTTACAAGCAGAGGGTCGGCGGTTCGATCCCGTCAGCCTCCACCACTTGTTTCACTCGTTGGTGTATGCTGCGGATCTCACCGCATGCGGTTCACCCTCGAAGTGATACAAGGAGTAGCGCACAGCGCTCGGGTACAACTGATAATAACTATTATCGTCGCGGGATGGAGCAGCTCGGTAGCTCGTCGGGCTCATAACCCGAAGGTCGCAGGTTCAAATCCTGCTCCCGCAACCAAACAATGGAGCTGTGGTGAAGTTGGAGTTCACGCCGGTCTGTCACACCGGAGGTCGCGGGTTCGAGTCCCGTCAGCTCCGCCATTTCAAGGTAGCAATACGGGCCTCTCACCCGTACCGGGTTCACCCTCGTAGTAGATCAGGCAGGAAATGCTCGGGTACTGCACATCTGGCTTTGCGAAGAAGCAATTCGACGCAGTAGCGCCAGTAGGAAGCGAGTCCCGTCAGCTCCGCCATTTTATGGATGGCAAGTACGGTCTATAATGAATTATATAAAAATGGTTCGGTAGCTCAGTCGGTAGAGCAGAGGACTGAAAATCCTCGTGTCGGCGGTTCGATTCCGTCCCGAACCACCATTTGCTTTTCTTGAAGCGTAGGGGCATAGTTTAAAGGTAGAACGAAGGTCTCCAAAACCTTTGGTGTGGGTTCGATTCCTACTGCCCCTGCCAATGTGAGTTGAATTATGGCGGTCGTGGCGAAGGGGTTAACGCACCGGATTGTGGCTCCGGCATTCGTGGGTTCGAGTCCCATCGATCGCCCCATTTTTTACGTACAATTGCATTGGGGTATAGCCAAGCGGTAAGGCAACGGACTTTGACTCCGTCATTCCTAGGTTCGAATCCTAGTACCCCAGCCATTTGCTTGCGGACGTAGCTCAATTGGTAGAGCGTCGCCTTGCCAAGGCGAAGGTCGCGGGTTCGAGACCCGTCGTCCGCTCCATTATTGAAACTGCTGAGGGGTTTCTCACCTCATAGTACTTCAAGAAGCAGCTCACGGGGATTTCGTCTTCACTTGTCATGGAGGTATAGCCAAGTGGTAAGGCACAGGTCTGCAAAACCTTTATTCCCCGGTTCGAATCCGGGTACCTCCTCCAATTAATTCTTGACTGAGTTTTTTCCATATGTTACATTACTTTTCATAGAACATGCCGGTATGGCGGAATTGGCAGACGCGCGCGACTCAAAATCGTGAGGGAAACCGTGGGGGTTCAAGTCCCTCTACCGGCACCATAAGATAATGACGAAGTTCTTTAGGAATAAATCCTAGAGAACTTTTTTTCTTTTAACATGTTTCCGAGAGAAGTCCCCCTTACTCTGCAGGTAGGGGATGAATCTCGGTTAGGCGAAGCCTACATGCACTTGTTTGCCTGAGTCGTCCATCGTCAAATCAAGATCGAGAAAACGCCGTGAAGCAAGTGCTTGAAATTGTCGCTGAACGCCATAATACTCTTGGGCTTACATCGTCGGTTTCTCCAAAGTTTGTGCCTTTTCAGGTCGGTATCAACCATGCTGTCCGTCCTTATCGTGTCTTAAACGCGGGCAGCTATGTAGAAGCGTGCAAAAGTGCGATTACCGATGAAACGATCCGTACGCTCGCCCATGTCGGAGCCATCGATCAACTTACCCATGTCGACGACGCATTCATCAATTTTACCTCATGGCCCGACCGCCTGAAACATTGCTATAAAGCGGAAATGGATTTGCAATAACGAATTAGATCAATCTTGACGTCGGTTCACCGCCCCCGTAATTTTTTTGCGAGGGAGGGTTCACGATCCCGCAAAAATGTTGATTGTTTTTGATCGCGCTAAAGAATACCGTATTCTTTTTTCCAAAAGATGCTGAGTCGAATTTCGATTCGCGTCTTTTTTGTTGCTTCCGGCCCCTTGCTCTTTTCCCGGCAGGTAAATGAAGGGCAACACGAGACGAACCCGGCCGGACGCAGATACTTCCGGCTTAGAAACCCGTTAAATTCCAGCATCGACCTGGGCCGTCATTACAGCGGTCGGCCCGACGCCGGATTCGATCCGGAACGTGTTTCAGCGCGTTTTCCAGGAATGGTTCCCGCAGGTGGGGAATGCGTTGTTAACTTCGTGAGCCCGTATGGTGAAGATTTTAGGGGCCAGTTTCCCTAAACACAAACGAGCCTTAGAAGCGATTCTATAGGCTCGTTTTTCTGTGAAAGCCTACCGCGTATTGGTCGAAGGTACGATTTGGGATATACCAGAAAAGGTTATTACGAAATATATTTTTGCTGTCAGTACAGGTTCGGTAAAGGTTTTGTCATTATGATAACAATCGTAAGGCAGCTGCTTACAAAAAAATCTTAGTAAATGGAGGTAATCGCATGGAAGAAAAATTCACCGTCCTTTTGGCGGGAAAGAGGAAAGGGGCAACCATTGGCGCTTGCGCGGCGCTTCTACTTACGGTCGGTACAATAACCGCATACGCAGCCAGCAGCGGAAGTAGTGCTTCACTCGTCAGAGTAGAGGATGGAAACGTCACTTACTCTACGGATAACGGAAAAACTTGGGTGGACGGAAAACCAAATGGATTCAGAAGCGATGGTTACCAAGGAGCGGTAATCATCGAGGGAACAGAAGGCGAAAAAAAGGAGTTCTCGTTTGACAGCAAGAGCGGATCCGGAGTCACGAAAAATCAGGATGGCAGTGTTAGCATTGGGAATACGCTTCCAGCTAAAGACAAAGTCTCTTCCCTTGTCAGAGTTGAAGACGGGAACATTCGCTACTCGACGGACAACGGAAAGACTTGGAAAAACGGCGCTCCGGAAGGTTTAAAAACGGAAACCGATGAAAAAGGAGGCACTCGCTCTTGGGTTGGAGATCGCCCTGAGAATGGGGACGGTGCTACCACAGCAGAGAACCAGACAACCGTCATCAGATTGCATTTTAGATATTACTGATACACAGAAAACCTTGCAAAACTTAGGCCTTACACTCCTTTTTGTCGGAATCGGCATGCTGGCCGTCATTTTTCTGATCAGCCTTTATTTTGCCAACCGCTCCATACGGCCTATATCCGAATCTTGGGAAAAACAAAAACAGTTCGTGGCAGACGCATCCCATGAATTAAAGACGCCTCTTGCCACCATCATGGCGAACTATGATGCCTTGATTGCCAACAAAGAACAAACGATAAAAAGCCAAAAAGAATGGCTCGATTATATGAAAATCGGCATGGACCATATGAGTAAATTAATTCATAGTCTATTGACGCTCGCGAGGGTTGAAAATGCGAATATACAGTCATTAAAGCGGCCTTTTGATATAAGTCGTCTTTTTCTAAATATTATGCATTCGGTGGAAACGGCGGCAAAGGAAAAAAATCTGCACATCAGCCAAACGATGGAGTCCATTGGACTTATTTACGGATATGAAGAGATGGTAGGCCAGGTTTTTGCAATATTATATGATAACGCCATAAAATATGCCGAGGAAGGCGGGAAAGTCGTTGTATCCGTGAGTCGGACAAAAAAACAGGTGATTTGTTCTGTCAAAAACACGGGGAAAGGAATATCCCCCAAGGACCTTCCCCATATCTTTGACCGATTTTACCGTGCGGATCCTTCACGAACCGGTGAAGACAGCGGCTATGGGCTTGGATTATCGATCGCTCAAAACATTGCCAATCAGATTGGGGGAAAAATAACCGCCAAAAGCGTGGAAAACGAGTGGACCGAATTTATTTTTACTTTTGAGGTTCAGATGGTGAACTAATTGGAGCCATGCACCTTGATAAATCTGTAATAATTATTAAACGATCTCTTGATAGTAGTGAAAAGCCGGTTAGTTGACTGCTACCGCGGTCATGCATCAAATCGGGATGAAGAAGCCTACATTTTACTGCCGTGTGAAGGAATATGAGTTGGCAGCACAATTAACATAAGCTTCCCGCGAGGAAGCTTATGTCGAATCAATTTCGATTAAATTTGTCATCGTCTCGTCTCTTGCTAGTGCAACAGCTCAAAAAGGTCGACGGTCGGACCACTCGCCAAGGGAATCGCGAGTATGACAGGAACGATGCCGCGCGGTTTTCATCTTCTGCCGCCGGACGGTCTATATCAGATGAAGCTTGCCGGCTTGCGTCCCCATTCCTCGTAAAGGTAATCGAGAGCATTTTTGAGTGAAGGGGGAAAGCTGTGATTATATTCCGGCATATAAATAAGTAGCCGTATCCCTCCTTAATCTTGTCTGCCTAACGCTTTTGCAAATGATCTGTATATTCCCCCAGCATTGGCGGTTTGGCGAGGTCAAACATCGATAAATTCCAGTCCTTCAAGTCGATCTATTCAACGGACATATCGGTTCTGGCCTTTGCCATGCGGTATGCCCACTCTCCGATCGCTCTGCCTCTTCGGCCTTCCCGAACACTGCCGATAAACATTTGAATGTTCATGTTGTTCACTCCTCGTTTGGTGAAGTTATTCAAGCGTCAGAACGATTTTGCCGCGGCCGTGACGCGTTTCGATCAATCGATGCGCCTCTTCGGCTTGATCGAGTCGGAATGTTTGCCGTATCAGCATGCGAAGCTTTCCTCTGGTATGCAGGCCGACCAGCTCGGCAAGACGGGCCGCAGTTCGTTCGGTGCGGACGACGCACAGGCCGAGCTCCTCATTCATTTCAGGGGCGGCGAATGTGCAGATGCGGCTTCGATCCTCCACCAATTCAACCGATGCCCGGACGGCTTCCGCACCGGCTGTGTCGAAAGCGGCGTCAACCCCGTCAGGCGCAATGGCGCGGACCCGTTCGACGAGCCCTTCCCCATATGTCACCGGTACGGCGCCAAGCGAGCGAAGGTAATCATGGTTGCTCTCGCTGGCTGTTCCGATCACCATTCCGGCCCCCCATTCCTTGGCAAGCTGTACGGCCAAAGATCCAAGCGTTCCGGCTGCGCCATGGATGAGAATCGTATCGCCTTCATTCACGCCAATGGCTTGCAGCGCAGCATAAGCGCCTTGACCGTTGCCGGTCAATCCTCCGGCTTCGGCCCACGACATCGACTGAGGCTTGCTCACGATTTGATTCTCGCCCACCACCACATATTCGGCATAGCAATTCAGTATGTTGAAGCCGAGCACTTCGTTGCCCCTTGTAAAGCCGGTTACTCCGTCGCCAATCTGATCGACGATGCCTGCAAATTCATTTCCCGGAATTTGCGGGAAGTTGACGGAAACTCCTGCTGGAAACAATCCGCTGCGCACGGCGCAATCGAAATGCTGCACGCCCGCGGCTTTTACTCGAACCCTGACTTGGCCCGGACCGGCTTGCGGCTTTGGAAATTCCATCACTTTCATGACCTCAGGACCGCCAAACGATGCAAATGCGGCTGCTTTCATACATATCCCTCTTTCCAGTTCATCTATGGTCGAATTTATTTTATAATGAGTTTGAAATAAATAAAAATATATCGTGATCTATAGTCTTTATATATCGTGGTATATGGATTGAAGAGGTAAACGTGGAATTGTTGCAGTTGCAGTTTTTTCGAACTGTTGCCAAATGGGAGCACATGACGCGTGCGGCCCAGGAGCTGCGAATCGCTCAGCCTGCATTAAGCAAGACGATCGCCCGGTTGTAAGAACACGTGGGGGTGCCGCTGTTTGATCGCCAAGGCGGAAGGATTCGTTAAATGCATTCGGCAAAATATTTTTGAACAAAGTGGGAGCTGCACTTGCGTTACTGGAAGAAGCGAAGAAGGAGGTCGCCGAACGGGCAGGATTGGAGCATGAGAGCATTCACTTGGCGACACCGACATTAACTCGCCTGTCCGAACCGCTCAGGCAATTCCCTATTCTCCTCACGTCACTCACCGGTAAAGCAATATGGCTTACGGACGGACAGATGCTCATCGTTCAAGATATGCTGGGAATTAGCCTGCGCGAAATGCTTTATGCGAAAAGTTATGCCAAGGCAGGCGAAATCATGCTTAAGGCATGTAGGATTTGCTTTTTGGATTGAAAATTAAATTTTACTCTTGCAAAATCAGCTTAACTATCATAAAATCTAATGTACGTTAGTTAGATTATATTGAAAGGGCTGTTTAAAGATCGTAATATTTAACAACAAAACGATTAAAATTTTTATATAAAAATCTAACGATCATTAGTTAGATTAAGGGATTTAAAAAGGAGAGGTTATCATGGCATGGTTGTACTTAATTATTGGTGGAATACTTGAAGTAGGTTGGGCACTTGGTCTAGGCTTTTCAGAAGGGTTTACAAGAATAGAAATTGTTATTCCGACAGTTATATTATTAGTCCTTAGTTGGTGGTTTTTTGCTAAAACATTAAAAGTACTTCCCGTTTCGACGGCTTATGCAGTATTCACTGGTCTGGGTGCTTTTGGTACGGCTTTTGTGGGCATGACATTTTTAGGAGACCCAGTGAGTCCAACCAAGATTGTGTTAGTCGTTCTGTTAATTAGCTGTATTATCGGACTAAAATTAATTTCGGATGAACCAAAGGAAGAGAAAAGTGCAGGGGGGAATGTGTAATATGTATTGGTTATCCTTAATATTAGCTGGATTGTTTGAAGTTGGGGGTATTATTAATCTGAAGTTAACGGAAGGATTTACAAAATTAAAGCCAACCATCTTTTTTATCTTATGTTTGTGTTTAAGTTTTTTCTTTCTTTCCGTCTCATTAATCGAAATACCTATTAGTATCGGTTATGGTATATGGACTGGAGTAGGTGCGTCAGGAAGTGTTTTACTCGGGATGTTTTTGTTTAAAGAACCGAAGAATGCGAAGAAACTTATTTTAGTTGGAGGAATTATTTTTAGCATAGTAAGCTTAAAATTGATATCCTGATGAATGCAAACAAAATGAGGTGAAAAGTGAATTGAAAAAGGGTGAAAAAACGAAAAGAATGATACTAGAACAAGGCTTAAAGCTGTTTTCCTCGTATGGTTACGAGGAAACAGCACTTAAAGATATAGCTGAAAATGTAAATATTAAAACCCCTTCGATTTATGCTTATTTTGAAAGTAAGCAAGATCTTTTTGAAGAAATTGTAAATTTTGTTATTGAAGATTATTTAGAGTTTATCGAACAACAATTTTATGTTATAGAAAATTTTCCGTTAGAAAAAAAATTATATCATGTTTTAGTTGAATTGAATAAATACTATTATATGAATGATAAAGGTTCTTTTCTCAAAAGGTATGGGATTTACCCTCCGGATCATTTTAAAGAACTTATAACAACCCAAAATAAGAAGGTAGAAGAAGGGATTCGAGATCTTGTTTTTTCCATCTTAAGAAACAACAAAGAGAATGAGCTTATCGACGAGGAGACAATCGTTACTTCTTTTACAACCATATTAGACGGTATGCTTTTCCATATGATGAGCTCTCCTTATCAAGAATATGAACGTAGATTAAATATGAACTGGTCTGTATTTTGGAGGGGTATTTATGGGGCATAATAAGAAAATAAACAATAGGGAAATATGTAAATTGCTGAAGAACTAAATCTTTCTAATAAAGAGGTACCAGTATGTCTGTATATTTTCTTCCAATAAAAATTGCATTTATTTTATTTAGTGCATTCAGCTTTTTTCTTATTATCCCTTGGTTAGTTTATAGTTATAGAAAATATGGTTATTTAAGTCTTTGGGCTTCAATAGTGGCTTATTCCTTTACTTTTTATATGTTATCGGCTTTATTTTTAGTTCTTTTGCCGCTTCCAGCTACTCGAAATACTTGTGCTTTTCAATCACCTGATACGGTGCATTATAATCTTGTCCCGTTTAATTTCGTTAGGGATATTATTAATAGTAGTGGTTCCGTTGTTTGGTCACAGCCATCCACCTATGTTAGATTACTAACGCAAAGTGCATTTTTGCAAGCGGTATTCAATTTCCTATTGTTACTGCCTCTAGGTGTTTATCTAAGGTATTTTTTCCAACAAAAACGATTTTGGAAGAAAGCACTTGGTTTTGGATTTGCGTTATCACTGTTTTTTGAGACAACACAAATAACAGGCATTTATGGGATCTATAATTGCCCGTATCGTATCTTTGATGTGGATGATCTTATATTAAACAGTACTGGTGCTTTGTTTGGATTCGTCATTGCTCCTGTCCTACTTGCTCTGTTTCCATCTCGAAAGAGCCTTATTGCTAAGGGAGAAAAAATGCAAGAAAATCCTCTCGTACCTCCTTTGTCGCAATTGCTGGCTGTATTTATAGACTATCTATTGATAAAGATTAGTTGGAACCTTACAGTTGGACTTTTTACAACAAGTGGATTCGCAGAATTTGTTTATAAAACGACTTGCTTTTTTATTCTGTTCTTTGTAGTTCCATTTATTTGGGAGGGAAAAACAATTGGAACCAATATACTGCGTTTTAAACTAATTCATGTTGATGGTGAAGCACCTCCGTGGCAGTCCATGCTGAAAAGGTCCTTTGCGCTATATTTACCTTTGGCAACATCATGGGCCCTAAATATATTTTCTGGTATTGAGTTAGATATAACTCTTAATCCCTATCACGTATGGATCACTATGATTATATATGCATTTCTCATCATTATGTGGGCCGTATTGCTCATCCATACTATGTTCGTTTTAATTAAAAGAGGGAGACGGAACTTTTACTATGACTATGTAGCGGATTTGGTACCAAGGAAAAAATAAATCTGATCCAAAACAGCAAATCTCTCTCCGGGGTGTGAATGCTAATCTAATAATTGACCACCTAGTGTGAACTGCACCCCAATTGTTAGACACATCTAACGATTGGAGGTGCAGTTTTTTTCTATGGCTAGATTTTCTCCAGAAGATAAAATAACAGCGGTTCTTCCTGCTTAACCACTAGGTCGAAGAAAGGCTTCCTATGCCATTTCATTACCACGTTATACTTTGACAACAAAAGGTTTAATACGTTGCTGCACAAAAACCTTACCGAATTCTGCTGGTGACAAATCATACGGCTCCCATGGATCCGGCGCTGGTTATAAAAGAGCAAATAGTTTGTTACGGTTTCGTAGGCTTCCTGGTAGTTCTGAAATTCATTTCGTTGCAAACATTCTTTCACCAGCACACTGTGAAAGGCCTCGATATGGGCGTTTTTATTCGGTGTCTTTGGAGGAATTCGTTCATGCACCGTTCGTAAACGCTGACAGGCTTCTTCAAAGGCATGGCTAATAAACTGTGGGCCGTTATCCGTACGGATAACAGGGCGGTGTTCATGCTCGAATTGATGTCGTTTCCACAAAGCACGCTGGAGAATCTGAGCTGCATGTTTTCCTTCGCATGTCAGACCAATATGATAGTCCACGATGGCCCGATCATAGACGTCAATCAGACTCATGAGGAAAAAGAAACGGTGCTCTCCTACAATAAAGCCGTATTTGACGTCCATCTCCCACAATTGATTGGGGGTGATAATCTCCCGATTATTGGCCAGCTTTCGGGGATGCTTGTTCTTTTTTCGTCGCTGTGGATGGAGGAGTTCGTCCTCCTTCAACAAGCGGTAAACCTTCTTCTTGTTAATGATGAGCTGATGGTCTCGCTGTAGGCAAACCGTTAGCTTTCGATACCCATAAGCAGATTCTTCACCAGCGATTAGTTCAGATAGCCATTCCTTGATTTGTGCGTCTGAGACAGGGTGCCCGTCCTTTGACAATGAATACCCAGGTATAGGACGCCCTCCGTGATAAACACGAGGTTTCTTGAAGGTTTTGTTTTTCCTGTAGTAGTAGGTTGCTTCCAGGATGCCGACAATACGTAGTACTGTTTTGGCTGTGTATCCCAACTGTATCCACTTGTCGGTTATTTCCATTTTGTCCGATAAGCTGGGTTCACCTTTTTTACAAGATCACGAAGGATCGCGATTTCCAAATCCTTTTCTCCAAGTAATTTCTTCAGTTTGTCATTCTCCGTTTCCAACTCTCGAAACTCTCCTGGACTTTGCGTATAACTCGTTACAGCTTTGGCTTCGGCAGAAGCGATTTGCCAATCTGCATGTTTCGAATTGCGAATCCACCGATACAACATTTTGACATCTACCCCGTGCCGTCTGGCTACCTGGCTCGCGTTTCCTGCTTCTTGGGCTTCTTGGATGAGTTGTTGTTAAATTCGATTGAATAACGTTTTCGTTGCATAGAAATCCCCCTCTGTTCTTCTGATTCCAGCTAAACAAGATAAGGGGGTATGACTCAAATCCAATTTTGGGGCTTTAGAGAGATCGCTAATGGTCTAAATGTTGGTATTCATAAGTTTTTTATCTACTCCCATGAGTAGGAGAGTCTGTCCAAAAGTGAGGAATGGATCAAAGAGCTCGATAGCATGCTGATTGATCAGAAAACCGACACCATCGATATGGCGAAAAACATATTGAAAGAGATTGATCATTCGACACTCACAAAAATAAACCGTGCCTTGGAAGGCGTGCATTGCAAGCTCGCTCTAGCAGACATCAATGAAATAAGGGTAGCAAAGTGCGAATTTGTTAAAAAAGGGGTTCTTTTGCTAGAGAGAACGACATGTTTCAGAATTGAAACTTACGCGGTTCATGTGAACAACGCAAGAATGACGAATCCATACTTCCATCAGCTCCAGAGGTTGGCATGAATCCTGCTTATCAGATGAATATAGCTACTTCTAGAACAATAGATAAGATATCGCGTAAAGGAGAGACAAACATGAGGCTGCTTGGCATTTCCGGAACGATTACAGGCTCCAAGACATTGGTAGTGGTTCAAAAAGTTATAGAGAGGGTTCGGGCGGATCATCCGGATATAGAAGTTGAATTGCTGGATTTGAAAAAGTACGATGTTCAGTTCTGTGACGGCAGAAATCCCACCGACTACACGGGAGATACAAAGGCCGTGATTGACGCGGTTTCTTCCGCAGACTTTTATGTGATTGGGACGCCGATCTTCCAAGGATCGATTACGGGAGCGCTCAAAAATCTGTTCGACTTGGTGCCACCTCTTGTTTTCCGAAACAAAGTGATGGGCTTTGTCGCAACCGGTGGAACCTACCAGCACTATCTAGTCATCGAGAATCAACTGAAGCCGATCGCCGGTTACTTCCGTGCTTTCGTTGCCCCAGGCTATGTCTACGCGCATAATGATCACTTCAATCGCGCGAATGAAATCGTGGATCAGGAAGTAATAGAACGTGTGAATAACCTGGCATCGGAAATTGTATACATGCAGCAAGCGCTGAAGGCCACTGCCAAGCTGTAGGCAGGAACGCTACAAGGATTTGGCCCATCTTTTCAGGAAAGGAATCGGTTGATGATGATCATTCAACATCTGAATTTTTCGGCTTGGATGCCAACACAGGTTGTCTTTGGCGTAAACGCGGTTCGAGAGCAGCTACCTACGGAAGTGCTCAAAACTCGTTGCAAAAAGCCTATCATCGTAACAGATCAAGGCTTGGTGAATTCCGGAATTGTCGGTCCGATCTTAAACAATCTGACTGAACATGGTATACGTCCCGTCATCTTTGCGGAAGTGGAACCCAACCCTGTCGCAGCCACGGTCCAGAAAGGCAGCGAGCTATTCTCCCATGAGCAATGCGATCTGATCATCGCCATCGGTGGGGGAAGTGCAATGGACGTTGCCAAAGCTCTCGCTGTTGCTGTTACTCATCCGGGAGACATTCTTGACTACCGTCGCGGCGGAAAGGATATCCAGGGACCGGTTCCCTCTATCTTTGCCATCCCGACTACCGCAGGCACGGGCAGTGAGGTAACCACTGTGGCTGTGATTACCGATCCCGTTCAAAAGCGCAAGTTTGTCGTGTCGAGTCCTCTGCTTGCGCCAAAGATTGCTTTTGTCGATCCTGTCATGACGTATTCACTTCCACCCCATCATGTAGCGGCAACAGGGATGGATGCTTTGGTCCATGCGATCGAAGCGTACACATCCAACAGGGCTCACCCAATAGGAGATAGCTTGGCTCTGGAAGCAATGCGCATGCTCCGCGAGTATTTGCCCGTATCGTACGCCGATCCTACCAATCACGAGGCAAAGGCACAGGTCATGCTCGCAAGTACAATGGCAGGGTTTGCCTTTATGCACTCTGGTCTGTCTCTGGTTCATTCCATGTCACATCCAATGAGCGCTTGGTTTCATGTTCCGCACGGGTTGGCCAATGCCATTCTCTTGCCGTATGTGATTGAGTTCAACCTGATCGCTCAGGTTGAAAAGTATCGTAGGATTCATTCCATTTTCAACGAAAGCAGCTATCGTTTTACCAAATACGAAGCAGCAAAGAAGCTAATAGAGGAGCTCCGTTCCTTTTCACAAAGCTTGGATATTCCAAATGACTTCGGTTATTTGCAGCACGACATTGACGACCAGGTTCTATCAGGACTAGCAGAGGATGCGATGGATGACCGGACTGTACGTAACAACCCGCGCAAGCCTACGAAAGAGGATATTCTTGCGCTCTACAAGAAAGTGTTCCCGCAATATCAAAAGCGGTAGTGTCCACGTTAAAATAGCGATCTGTTTCTGGTGGTTCCCGTTCTGTCTGGGAGACGGAGCAACCAGTTCGGATCGCTGTTTTTTTGTTCTTAACGAGAGTCGAGAACCTTTTCGCATTGAGAGACAGAAGAGGAGGGGGATCGTGTTTCAAAATGTAAACCTCCTCTGTTCAAATGTGCAACGTTTGCACCCGGCTTACGCTTTTTCCTTTGTTTTCAAGCATGGCATGAATTTTGCTTATGTTACTTAGCAGCGTCAGAACACTCGGCTTGTCATACAGGACAGAGATGTCAACGCTTACAAATGAGCAAGGATTGGGACAAAGGAGGAAAAGTGAGGAGTGCCGTGATTGTAGATTCCGTCCGCACAGCCATAGGGCGAATCGGAGGGAGCTGTCATCATCGCCAAAAGTGCTGAATCAATGAGCACGGCACCCTACTATATAAGGGATGCACGCTTTGGCTTTGGCGCGGGCAATGGTCTTTTGCTGGATCCCAATACGGAAAGCCAGCCACGCTCTCAGCCTATTGAGGTCTACGGGAATCTGTCCATGGGATTTACAGCAGAAAATTTGGCAGTTCAGTATGAGATCTCACGCGGGGAACAGGATGAATTTGCCCTTCGCAGTCAGGAGCTTGCCCATCGAGCCTTTTTGGAAGGGCGCTTTCAAAAAGAAATCGTACCGTATGAAATCAAAGGGCGAAAAGATGGTAAGGTGTTTGATCAGGATGAACATCCTCGATTGACGAGCATCGAAAAACTGCGTGCGTTAAAACCGGTGTTCAAAGAAGGCGGTACCGTGACAGCAGGAAACAGCAGCGGCCGAAATGATGGAGCATCGGCGGTCTTGGTCATGTCGGAGGAGGCTGCACAAAAACGAGGCTATAAGCCTAAAGCGCGGATCCTTGCTCAAGCGGTATCAGGAGTGTCTCCGGAAATCATGGGAATCGGTCCGGTGACCTCGACGTTAAAAGCACTAGCCATGGCGGGACTGCAATTGGAGCAAGTGGGGTTGATCGAATTAAATGAAGCTTTCGCCGCACAAGCGCTGGCTGTGATCAAAGCGGTCAACATGAATCTTCGATAAGGTCAATGTCAATGGAGGAGCGATTGCCCTCGGCCATCCATTGGGTGCTACCGGGGCGGTGCTCATGACGAAGCTGCTTCATGAGATGGAGCGAAGAGGAGAAAGAAAGGTATGGACTGGTCACTTTGTGCATCGGTGGGGGACAAGGCATTACCACGATCGTAGAAAATTGCCAGCTTTAGACTACCTATCAAATGCACGCGTACCAATAAGAGAGTTTGTGGAAGGAGGAGGTTGCATGGGGAGTCCACTGGAGGGAATTCGTGTGCTGGAGCTGTCCAGGACGCTTGCCGGACCCTTTTGCAGTATGCAGCTGGCGGATATGGGCGCAGAAGTCATAAAGGTCGAACAGCCGGGAATAGGCGATGAGACGCGAGGGTATCTTCCGCCTGAAATCAACGGCGAATCCTGCTATTTCATGAGTCTGAACAAGAATAAAAAGGGAATGACGCTGAACCTCAAAACAGAAGAAGGGCAGCGGATTATCAAGCAGCTTGTTGCCGAATCAGATGTGCTGATCGAAAACTTTCGAAACGGCACCATGGAAAAGCTCGAGTTGGGCTATGAGACACTGAAGGAAATCAACCCTCGTCTGGTCTATTGCGCAGTCAGCGGCTTTGGCAGGACAGGTCCCATGAAGGATGAGCCTGCTTATGACCTACTTTTGCAAGGCTTTGGCGGATTGATGAGCGTGACCGGTGAACCGGGTCGTACTCCTGTAAAGGTCGGCTTTTCGGTCGTAGATTTATCAACCGGTCTCTATGCGGCGCTTGGAGTAGTTTTGGCCTTACTGACCCGAGAAAGAACCGGAAAAGGCCAATACGTAGAAGCTTCCCTGTTGGATTCGGTCGTCTCTTTTTCCAATTATTTAGGGCAAGGTGTGTTGGCTACCAACAAAGCGCCAGGACGCTTCGGTTCCGCACATCCCACGGTCGTTCCCTACCAAGCCTTTGAAACGCAGGACGGCTACATGATTATTGCCGTGCCAAACGATTTGCTATGGAGAAAGATGTGTGATGCACTTGGATTTGAGCAGCTAAAGGATGATCCGAAGTTTGCCAAAAATTCCAGTCGGGTGGCGAATCGAGAAGAGCTCATTGCCATTCTTACGGCGTACACAAAAGGGAAAAAGTCTTCCGAGATCATGGAGCTCCTACAGCGTGCGGGTGTTCCCAGCGGGCCGATTCATGATCTGGCGCAGACTTTGTCCCATCCACAGGTGCAAGCCCGTGAAATGATTCAGGAAGTCGAGCATCCGACGATTGGCATGCTGAAAATGCTGGGAGTACCGGTAAAGCTGTCAGATACGCCTGGCTCAGTTCGCAAAGCCCCTCCATTGTTAGGGGAAGATACCGTAGAAGTCTTGAGCACGCTTGGATATCGAAGCGAAGAGATCGCGACTTTCAAAGAAAAGGGGATTATCTGATATGACAAAGCATATCGCCGTCATTGGCGGCGGTACCATGGGACAAGGAATTGCCTATACCGCTGCACTTGCCGGGTTTTCCGTCACCCTGCAGGACATAGCTGAGGATGCGATAGAACGTGCAAGAGAATTTATCGAATCCCTATTGGATAGAAACGTGGAGAAAGGCTTCGTGCAGCCGCAGCAACGGGAGGAAGCAAGAAACAATCTATCCTATACGACTGATCTGCAAAAAGCAGTAGAGACCACGGATTTCGTCATCGAAGCAGCATTGGAAATCATGGAGCTGAAAATCAACATTTTTCAACAGCTGGATGAATGGGCACCGAAGCACGCGATTCTGGCGACGAATACCTCGACCATGAGTCCGACAGAAATTGCCGCATCTACGAAACGACCCGAGCAATGTGCTGCGATGCACTTTTTCAACCCCGTTCCCCGCATGAAATTGATTGAGATCATTCGCGGTTTGGATACGTCGGATGAGACGGTAGAGATAGTCAAGCAAGTGGCGGAGAAAATGGGGAAAGAAACAGTCGAGGTCAACGAATTCCCTGGTTTTGTCACGAGCCGCATGAACTGCCTGATCGGAAATGAAGCCATGAACATGCTCATGGAAGGAGTAGCTTCGGCTGAGGATATCGACAAAGCACTCAAGCTTGGGCTGAATCATCCGATGGGTCCACTCGAGCTGGCTGACCTCGTTGGCTTGGACAGTCGTTTGCGCAACATGGAATATTTGTACCACCAGCTGGGAGAGAAGTATCGAACATCTCCCGTCCTCGTGAAATATGTGAAAGCTGGACGGTTAGGGAGAAAATCGGGTCGAGGATTTTACGACTACACGACGGAACAGAAAGGAAAGTAGTATGGTGGGGAAGTGCGCAATCTACGAGCGTAAAACGGAACAAGTGAGGGGAAGAACAGTATGAATATTTTGGTATTGATGAAGCAAACCTTCGATACGGAAGAAAAGATACTTATAAAAAACGGGCAAATCAGCGAAGACGGCGTGAAGTTCATTATCAATCCTTATGATGAGTACGCCATCGAGGAAGCAATAAAAATCAAAGAGGATACTGGTGCAGACGTAACCGTGCTGACAGTGGGTCCAGCTCGGGCAGAAAGTGCATTGCGCACCGCTTTGGCTATGGGAGCGGACAAAGGAATACTGGTGGAGCTAGAAGACCAGGAAGCCGATGAATTCGCCTTATCGAAGCTCATCACGGCGGCGATCAAAGAAAACGATTATGATCTTATCCTTGGCGGAAACATGGCGGTGGATTCCGGATCCGGCCAGATCGCCATTCGCGTGGCTGAAGAACTGGGGCTGCCGCATGTGTCCACCATCACCAAGCTCACGTTGGAAGGGAGCAAGGCTACGGTCGAACGCGATGTGGAAGGCGACGTAGAGGTGATCGAAATTCAGCTTCCTTTCCTCGCGACAGCCCAGCAAGGCTTGAATGAGCCGCGGTATCCTTCTCTTCCCGGGATCATGAAAGCGAAGAAAAAGCCGGTGGATCGTTTCACCTTCGGGGATCTCGCTGCATCGGTAGAAGCAAGTGCCCGCACGTACATCCGCGATCAGTATTTACCGCCAAAGAAACAGGCAGGGCGCGTTCTGGAAGGCGAAAAAGAAGCACAGGTGAGGGAGCTGGTGCAGCTGCTTCGTACGGAAGCAAAAGTGGTCTAAACAACAAGTGAGGAGAGCGAAGAAAAATGGCGAAAAACGTATTGGTTTTGGCAGAAAGCAAGCAAGGAAAGCTGCGTAATGTATCCCTTGAAGCGCTGACGGTAGCCCAAAAGGTTGCGGATGGCGGGGAAATTGCGGCCGCTCTTTTTGGTGCAGGTGCTTCTGGTTTTGTGCAGGAAGTGAGCGAATACGGGGCAAGCAAAGTCTATGTGGCGGAAGAGGATGCACTCGCGGTGTACACCACAGATGCCTATACGCAAGCACTTTGCCAGCTTATTGAGGAGATACAAACAGACATAATCCTCCTGGGACACACAGCGATTGGCAAAGACGTAGCGCCAAGAGTAGCTGCGCGCTTGGGAAGCGGGCTGGTATCGGACTGCACGGGGGTAGCTCTCGAGGACGGCACACTCGTATTCGCGCGTCCGATTTATGCCGGTAGGGCGTTCCAAAAGAAGGTATTTCAGCAGGGGAGAGTAATGGCTACGCTGCGAGCCAACAATTTCGAGACACAGACCATGCCGGTCCAAGCGGAGGTTGTTTACTTCCAGCCCGTACTCAAGGATCTCCGTACCGTCGTGAAAGAAATCGTCCGTAAAGCAACGAGCGGGGTAGACCTTAGCGAGGCGAAAGTAATCGTTTCCGGCGGCCGGGGCGTTAAGAGCAAAGAAGGATTTCATCCGCTTGAGGAATTGGCAGCAGTGCTGGGCGGTGCGGTTGGGGCTTCCCGTGGTGCCTGCGACGCCGATTACTGCGATTACGCCCTGCAGATTGGACAGACTGGAAAAGTCGTCACGCCTGATCTATATATTGCCTGCGGCATTTCGGGAGCGATTCAGCATTTGGCAGGGATGTCCAATTCCAAGATTATCGTGGCAATAAACAAAGACCCGGAAGCGCCGATTTTCCAAGTCGCGGACTACGGGATCGTAGGCGATTTGTTTGAAATCGTGCCTCTATTGACAGAAGAATTCAAAAAAGTCCTCTCTTGATTCGAAGGGAACAGGCTGATCTCGATCCCCTCTACGCTTAGAGGGGATATACCATCATCAAAGGAGGATAAACAGGATGCTCGCGCTGTTTAATTTCCTTGCATTCCTCATCGTGACAGGATATGCAGTCTACTCATTTGCTCAGCTTGTTTACAGCCGTTATTTGTTTGTAAAGCTCGGAAAGAAAGCTGCGATTGAACGGAACCTGAAAGAACGCTTGTATGCGGTACTTGTAAATGTATTCGGCCAGAAAAAGCTGTTCAAAGACAAAAAAAGCGGCTGGATGCACCTGATCTTGTTTTATGGCTTTATCATCATTCAAATCGGACTCATCGAGATCATCGTGAAGGGATTTCGGATCGGCTTCGAGTTCCCTATTGGTGAATCTCACAAATATTTCAGCTTCCTCCAGGAATGGACAACGTTTCTCATGCTGCTCGCGGTCATCTACGGATTTTACCGTCGCTACATCGAAAAGCTGAAGCGTTTGCAGCTCAAGCGTGATGCCAAAGCTGCATTTGTGTACATAGCGCTTGCAACGCTCACCTTGTCGATCCTGCTGGTGCTAGGCTTTGAAACGGTGATGCTCGGGCATGAACCTGATCTGGTCCACGCTCCGTTCTCCGGAGTGATTGCTCTTCTGTTGGGGGGGATAGGAACAGCCGCAGGAAGCGTGCTTTTCTACGTATTTTGGTGGGTACACCTGCTGACGGTTCTGTCCTTCCTCGTGTTCGTACCTCAATCGAAGCAGGCGCATGAGCTATTTGCCGCTTTTAACGTATTCTTTAAAAAGACGGGGCCGGTTGGCAAGCTGAAAAAGATCGATTTCGAAGAGGAAGAGGCAGAAGAATACGGCGTTGGGAAAATCGAGGGCTTTACCCAGCAGCAGCTGATCGATCTGTACGCATGCGTGGAATGCGGTCGATGCACGAATATGTGTCCCGCAACGGGAACCGGGAAAACGCAGAAGATTGTCCAATCCTTCTCGAAAATCATGAACGTAGCGGGAATCCGTTTCGCCATCCTCGGCAATGAGGAGGGCAATTCCGGCGATATGGCACGCCGAATGGGGAATGAATTTTTGTTCCAGCAGCTGTGCCAGGAAAATATCGCCAACTTCGAAGCCTATGGTGTGAAGAAGATCGTCACCATCGATCCTCATGCATACAACACCTTCAAGCATGAATACCCGGAGTTCGGCCTGCAGGCAGAGGTCTACCATCACACGGAGCTCCTATGGAAGTGGATACAGGAGGGGCGAATCAAGCCGCAGAAGGAAGTGAAGGAAGCGGTCGCCTATCATGATTCCTGTTACCTCGGACGCTATAACAGCATTTACGACATTCCACGGCTGATCCTGTCCTCCATCCCTGGGGTTGCTATTTTGGAGATGGAGCGCAAGTGGGAGGATTCGATGTGCTGTGGTGCTGGTGGAGGTCGGATGTGGATGGAAGAAACCCAAGGGAAACGTATCAATATCGCACGGACGGAACAGGCACTCCTCTTAAACCCTACGCTGATTGGCAGCAATTGTCCGTATTGCTTGACCATGCTCACGGACGGGACGAAAGCAACAGAAGTGGAAGAGCAGGTGAAAACGATGGATATTGTCGAGATTGTCGAGATTGTCGAGCGTTCTTTGGCTGGATAATCCGGCTGATGCCATACTTTACAGGAGGAGTGAATCCATATGGACGATCAAAATGTAATCGTCGAAATCACGGATCGAATCGAAAGTTTGATGGATGGCTATCGTGTTTCATCGCTGCGATCTGTCGTTTCAATTTTAAAACGAAAATTCTCGTGCACGATCAAGAAAATACGCTTTTTATCAGGGATTAACGTTGGCATGCTACTTGCTATATGAAAGAAATGAAAAGAGGAGAAAGGAGATCAGTGTGAGTAACCATTTGCGGTCTTTATTCGATCCAGACAGTATAGCGATCATCGGCTGTTCTCCCGATTCGAAAAAAATCGGAGGCAGACCCCTTGATTATTTACTTAAGTACGGCTACCAGGGAAAGATTTATCCTGTCAATCCGAACTACCAGGAAATCCGTGGTCTCACCTGCTACGAAAGCATTACGGGCATCCAGGAAGACGTGGATTTGGTCGTAATTGCCCTGCCGCAAAAATTGGTGCTTTCCACCTTCCATGCGTGCATTGAAAAAAAGGTCAAGGCAGTCGTGATCTTTAGCGCAGGATTCTCAGAGGTCGGAGAGGCAGGCAAACGAGAGCAAGAGAAGCTGGCGAAGCTTGCAAAGGAACACAATATCAGGGTTCTAGGACCAAACTGCTTGGGTCTTTTCCATGTGAGCAAGGGAATGTATGCGACATTCTCCACCATCCTGGAGGAGGAAGCTCCGATCCAAGGCGGCAAGATTGGCTTTGTCAGTCAGAGCGGGGCGTTTGGTTCCCACGTATTCACTTTGGCGCGTCAGCATCAGATCGGTTTCAGCCATTTTGTGGCGACCGGAAATGAAAGCGATGTCGATGTAGCCGATTGCATCAAGTATTTGGCGGAAGACGAGAATACGAACGTGATCGCCTGCTATCTCGAGGGAACGACAGATGGGCAGAAATTGATCGAAGCCCTTCAGCTCGCCAAAGAGAAGAAGAAACCGATCGTGATCGTAAAGGTGGGAAAAACCGACGTAGGCATGAAAGCCGCCATGTCCCATACCGGTTCCATGGTCGGTTCGGATGCAGTCTACGACACGATATTCAAGCAATATGGCGTCTATCGTGCCCATACGATCAACGAGTTTATCGATGTAGCGAAGGCATTTTCTGATTTGCCCGTTATGACTGGCAATCGAGTCGCGGTCTTCACGGTATCTGGCGGCGTAGGAATCATGCTTGCCGATCAAGTCATGGAAAACGGCTTGGCGCTGCCGGAAACACCAGAAGATGTCCAGGAGCGCTTGAAGGAAATCCTCCCCATTGCCGGAGTGAAAAATCCTTTGGATACAACTGCGCAGGTTTCCTATATGCCCACTTTGTTAGAGGATTTTATGGACGGGGTACTAGGAAGCGGCGGGTACGATGCAGCGATTGTCTTTTTAGGTTTCTCAGGATTGAAAGCGGAGTCGTTGCCGACCAAGCTGCCTTCCCTGCTCAACATGAAAGAAAAGTTTCCGCACATCCCGCAAATTGTGGTAACCCTTCTTAATCCGACCTCTGAGAAAATGCTCAGCGATGCAGGATTGGTCGTCAATGAAGATCCAACGAGGGCCGTAAAGATGCTTGCTGCCCTTTATGATCTTGGAAGAGCAAAGGATCAAGCGCCGCAGCCATTTCAAAGCGAAGCAAAGAACGAAAGCATCAAAGCCCTATACTCCATCAGCGCGAATGAATTGACTGAGTATACAAGCAAACAAGTCCTAGGGAATTACGGGATTCCGGTGACAAAGGAAAAATTGGCACAGAGCGCAGACGAAGCCGCAGACTTCGCGGATCAGATCGGTTATCCGGTTGTGCTGAAAGGCATGTCCCCGCAAATTTTGCACAAAACGGAAAAAGGGCTGGTTTTGCTTTACGTACAGAACCCGGACGAAGTGAGAGAAGGCTTCGCCAAGTTGAAGACAATCATTGAGGAAACAGACGATGCCACATTCGAAGGCGTTTTGGTCCAAGAAATGCAAACCGAGAAAGCGGTAGAGATGTTTGTCGGCTCCAAAAAGGATCCTGTTTTTGGCCAAATGGTTCTCGTCGGTCTAGGCGGAATCTACATCGAGGTCTTCCAGGATGTGGCCATGCGGAAAGCACCCGTATCCGTGGAAACGGCGAGAGAAATGATCGAGGAACTGAAGTCCCGTGCCATCCTTCAGGCGTTTCGAGGGAACGCGGCTTTTGATGGAAACGCTTTATGCGAGCTCGTATCCAATTTCAGCTATTTTATCGATACCCATCGCGATGAGCTGGAAGAGGTCGATCTCAATCCAGCGATGGTCCTTATGGAAGGGCGCGGCGTAAAGGTCGTCGACGCACTGATCAAGCTTATCTAAACCAATTCCATAACAGGAGGCACCCATATGAATTTTCATCCATCCGAAGACACCGTCCAAATTATCAGCGGTCTTAGACAATTTATCGATAAAGTCGTTATCCCATTAGAAGAAGACAACGCAGATCTGCTTTACAACGAGCGGAACTACTATCTGGAAAACGGGCGGCGTCACCCTCAGGTAGAGGAGCTGCGGAAAAAAGTGCGGATGGAGTCCGCAAAAGCTGGGTTTTACACCATGTTTGGCGCGGAAGAGCTCGGTGGAGAAGATCTTGGCCCGGTTACTGCCTTGCTGGTACAAGAGGCAATCGGAAAGTACTACTCCAATCGCAAGCTGATCGAAGCCATCGTGATTCCTTCCCCGTTTACAAACGGTTTGACTCCCGTCCTGAAAGGTCTGCGCCAGGAGTTGAAGGACGAATATATCGAGGGGATCCGTACAGGGGAAAAAACACTTTGCTTCGGTTTGACAGAGCCGGATGCAGGCTCTGACGTCTGGGGAATCAAAACAAAGGCTGTGAAGGACGGAAATGAATGGGTCATTAACGGCACGAAGCAATGGATTACCAACTCTCCGTATGCGGATTACTGCATGCTGTTTGCCGTTACCAATCCAGAGCTGCAACAGAAGAGAAAAGGCGGTATCACCTGCTTTTTCGTGGATACCAAGAGCAAGGGCTTCCACGTAGACTCCGTCATTCCGGTCATGGGTGAAATTGGTGGAGACGCTGGTATCATCAGTCTCGACAACCTTCGCGTGCCTGAAGAAAACATCATCGGTGAGCTGGATCACGGGTTTACCAAAGCGATGAACGGTATCAACAACGGCCGCCTCGGCATGAGTGGAAAATGCATCGGTATGGCGCAGTGGGCTTTGAAGCAGGCAGTGGACTATGCGAACATTCGTCAGACTTTTGGCAAAAAGATCGGTGAATACGAAACCATTCAAAACATGCTGGCTGAAAGTGCGATGGATATCTATGCCGCACGCAATATGGCCCTGCACTGCGCCTGGAAGATTGAAAATACGAATACCCAGCCAGTAAAAGAAATCTCCATGGTCAAGGCGTATTGCACGGAAATGATGGGGCGTGTCTTCGATAAAGCGATGCAAATCCACGGAGGAATGGGACTCTCCAACGAGCTGGGGCTGGAGGCAGGCTATCGATTGGCAAGAATCCTTCGCGTCCCGGACGGCACCTCTGAAATTCATCGTCGTACCATTGCCAGAAGTCTCTTAAAAGGCGATTTGAATTTCAGCTAACGCATTTGGAAAAAGGTGGGGAAATCGAAATGTGCAGACTGCAGAACAAGGTTGCCATCGTTACTGGTGGAGCTTCCGGAATCGGGCGTTCCATCGTCAAGAGGTTCGTCGATGAGGGGGCAAAAGTCATTGCGATCGATATTCAAGAAGAGCTGTTGAAGAACACGGCTAAGGAAATCAATCAAAAGGTGAGCGGCTCCTGCATTCCGAAAACGTGCGACGTTACAATCGGTTCGCAAGTGACGGAAGTGATGGATGCGGCCTGGGAAGAGTTTGGGAATATCGAGATTTTGGTCAACAATGCAGGTGGAGGCGGGATCACCTGTTGGAAATCACAGAGAAAATGTGGGACCAGGTCTTCGATTTGAACGCAAAAAGCGTGTTCCTCTTTTCCCAGGCGTTTATTCGGAAGCACATGGAGAGAGGTACCTACGGCAATATCGTCAATATGGCTTCACAGGCTGGCATCGTCCCCACCGAATCGATGAGACCGCACTACAGTTCGTCCAAAGCAGCAGTGGTGGGGCTAACCAAGCATATGTCAAAGGAATTTGCCCCCAGTGGATTCAGGGTGAACGCAGTCGCACCAGGCTATTGCATCAGCGGCGAGCGGCTCCAGAATGTCTGGAAGGATCGAGATGTCAAAACGGTGCTGAAAAATGTGCCGATGGGACGTACCTCAACTCCTGAAGAACAGGCTGCTGCCGTGACGTTCCTCTGCTCTGATGAAGCTTCTTACATAACGGGTGTCATACTGGATGTAACGGGTGGCGGATTCTAACCAGAAAATCGTTATTGGAGGAGAGAAAACATGGAAAAGAAAACCGTATTGGTCGAAAGAAAAGGGCGAATTGCCTATGTAATCCTAAACCGTCCCGAGAAGCTGAATGCGTTGAACAGTCAGCTGCTGCAGGAACTCGACAGCGAACTGTCAGACATCGAAAAAGATGATGAGATCAGCGTGGTGATTTTGAAAGGCAATGGACGCGCCTTTAGCGTGGGCTACGATGTCGGTAAATACTCGTATCCAACCGTGACACAAGATCGGGATAATCTGGAAGAGTTTACGCGAAGATGGCTCCGGGTCTGGGAATATCCAAAGCCTATCATTGCACAGGTTCAAGGCTATGCGCTCGCAGGAGGAACCCAGCTTTTGGCATCCTGCGACATCGTGGTCACGTCGGAGGATGCCGTGTTTGGCTTTCCGTCGCTGCCTCTCGGTGGCGGGTTTGTCGGTCTTTATTGGGGATGGCATGTAGGCTACCAGAGAGCCAAGCTACTGGATCTGACAGCAGGCAGCCGAATCAGCGGCAAAGAGGCAACCGAATACGGTTTTGCCGCTTGCTGCTTTTCCGCTGACGAGATCGAGGAAAAAACGCTTGAGATCGCTCGCAGGATTGCGAAAACGCCCCTCGATATTTTGAAGCTGAAGAAGAAAGCACACAATCGCATCATGGAGCTGCAGGGCTTCCGAACAGGTGTCATGTACGGACCGGAGCAGGATGCCATCATTCATACAGCTGACGGAATCAAGCTGATGCGAAGCAAGATTGACGAGCTGGGTTTAAAAGCTGCGATTCAGTGGTTCAATGAACAAGAGGTGTAAACGATTGGAGGGCTGGTAGTGAATTTGTTTGAAGGGCAAGTTGCGATTGTCACGGGTGGAGCCAGAGGAATTGGCGAGGCCACCGTTCGGCTGCTACTGGAGCAGGGAGCGAAAGTAGCTATATTCGATTTGCTGGTGGATCGTGCAAAAGAAAAGTTTGCAGACGTTTCAGATCGCGTCATGCTCCTTCCCGTTGATATTCGAAATTTCGCGGAAGTAGAAAAGGCTGTCGAAACGGTAGGAAGCACCTGGAACCGGATCGATGTCTTGGTCAACAATGCAGGCGTTCTCGAGGATAACTTCATCGAGCAAGTGACAGAAGAAGCATGGGATAAAGTCATCGATGTCAATTTGAAAGGAAGCTTTCATTGCTGTAAAGCCGTCACTCCCTACATGAAGAAGCAGCACTACGGCAAGATTGTGATGCTCTCCTCTCTCGCAGCATTGGGAGCAACGGCCAGAGTCAACTACGCTTCCGCCAAAGCCGGGATTCAAGGTATGACACGTGCCCTGGCGCTGGAGCTCGGACATGACGGCATTTATGTGAATGCAGTTGCACCTGGTTTTATTGAAACGGACATGAGCCAAGTATCGAAAGCGTTTGCAAGTAATCGAGGAATTGCCGATTTTGATTCGTACAAGAACGCGATCATAGCCAAAAACCCCATTCAACGGGTAGGTCAGCCAGAGGATGTAGCGAATGTCATCGAGTTTTTGGCATCGCGGAAATCGGATTATGTCACCGGCCAAATTATTTATGTTTCGGGGTCACCAGGCCTGTAGGAGGTCAACACCCACTTTTCTGTGAAAAGGGTTGGTAAAATGGCGCAAAACAACCAAGCTAAGCAAACGCTGGCGGATGATTATCAAAAGGAAATGGGCCACTGGAACGCGACCTTGCAATATTTGGTCGAACATGACGAGAATTTTTTCGAAATTTACAAAACATTCGTAACGATTCCTTACAAAAACAATGGACTGGACGCAAAAACACGCGAACTACTGCAGGTTGCCTTGAGCGCCTCACCTACCAGTCTGCATAAAGAAACGCTCGAAATTCACATGAGAAATGCCATTGCGCAAGGGGCCACGGAGCAGGAGATCTTCGAGGTACTAAAGGTGGTCAGTGTCCTAGGAGTTCATACCTGTGCAGTAGGTGTCCCGATTCTGGTAGAGGAACTGGGAAAAGATCAGGAGCATCCGAAAGAGTGGACTGACAGCCAGAGCAAGAGGAAGGCAAAGTTCATCGAAACGATGGGATATTGGAATGCCTTTCGAGAGACGCTGTTAGACAATGACGAGCACTTTTTTGACAGCTATTACGATTATCTCACCGATCCTTGGCACAGCGATATCCTCTCACCGAAATTGAAAGAGTTTATCTATATCGCCATCGACAGCTCCACCACCCATTTATTTGAAGCCGGGATCAGAGTGCATATTCGCAATGCGCTGAAATACGGGGCAACCTTTGAAGAAATCATGGAAGTATACAAACTGACGAGTGCCCAAGGAGTCAACACCTTCTATGTGGGTATCCCGATTTTGCAAAGCATTCTTTCCGAGATGCGTGAAGGAAATCCCAAAAATGAAAGCGATTGATTCGTACTGCTGACAACTATTGAAAGGAGCTTTGGACATGTATATTAATGGAGAATGGATCCAGTCCAGCAAGGAACTGAACGTACATAATCCCGCCAACGGTGAGCTCGTCGGGGTAGTTCCACTCGTTGGAGAAAAAGAAACCCTTCAAGCTATCGAAGCTGCTGAACAGGCATTTCCCTCATGGTCCGGTTTATCGGCAGAAACGCGAGCAAATTACCTGCAAAAAATCGTCGAAATATTGATGCGGAAAAAAGAGCATCTCGCTTCGGTGATTACGAAAGAAATGGGAAAACCCATTACGAATGCCAGAACAGAAGTCGACAGTACGATCGCATTCTTCCGGTGGTTTGCGGAAGAGGCGCGGCGAGTTTACGGCGAGGTGATTCCAGCGGCGAGCAATAAGAGGGTTTCGGTCATCAAGCAGCCAATCGGCGTCGTAGCAGCCATCACGCCATGGAACTTTCCGCTGTCAATGGCGGCAAGAAAGCTGGGACCGGCCCTAGCTGTTGGATGCACAGTGATCTTGAGACCGTCTCGAGAAGCACCGTTGTCGTCCGTCGAGCTGATCAAAATTATTGATGAAGCCGGAATTCCGAGAGGCGTCGTCAATCTCGTAATCGGCGGGGCAGCGGAAATCGTAAATCCAATCATGGAAAGCAAAGTGGTCAAGAAGGTTTCCTTTACTGGTTCTACCCAGGTAGGAAAAGAACTGGTGAAGCAATCAGCCGACACCTTGAAGCGGGTTTCCATGGAGCTCGGTGGTCACGCACCCTTCATCGTATTCGAGGATGCAGACATCGATCTGGCAGTGGAAGGAGCCTTGCGGAGTAAATTTACTTCCGCAGGACAACAGTGCATTTGCACGAATCGCCTCTACATTCATGAATCCGTTTATGAGGAATTCGCTGAAAAATTTGCCCAGAGAGCAAAGGCGCTCAAATTAGGGGACGGAATTTCGGATGACGTACAGATTGGTCCGCTGGTCAATATGTCTGCTGTCGTTAAGGTGGATCAACATGTGCAAGACGCAAAAACAAAGGGCGCAGAAGTGCTGTGCGGGGGAGAGCGGGTACAAGAGGGTGCGTTTTGTAAAGGCTCCTTCTATTCTCCAACCGTCTTGGCCAATGTGACGGAGGATATGCTCATTACCTATGAAGAAACGTTTGGACCAGTAGCTCCGCTGATGAAATTCACGTCCGAGGACGAAGTGATCAAAAAAGCGAACCATGCGGAATACGGGCTGGCAGCTTACTTCTACACCAAAGATATATCACGCATGTACAGGGTAAGTGAACGGTTGGAATACGGGATGGTCGGCATCAACGACCCGTCGCCATTCTCCGTGCAATCTCCATTCGGCGGCATAAAAGAGAGCGGAATTGGCAGAGAAGGCGGCCACCATGGAATTGAAGACTATATCAATTTGAAAACCTTATCTGTTCAAATTTGAAACGAAAGACTTGCATGATTAAAAAATGACTGATATCAAGGCGCACAAGTATCGTTCCCAATTTTTTAGAAGAATTTTGGACGATACTTGTCTTTTTGCCATCAAATCTATTCTGACAGGGCGATTTGAAGAAGAATATGACTGATGGCTTTTTCTTTTGACCTACCTTTCTCCCAAGCGCTGAAAAATTTCCGGATAAGTGTAACGGGTTATTCATCAATCTATGTATCAGGAGCGATTGCGGACGAGAGGACCTGATTGAATCAGACTAACAATCTACGAACAGGAGGATGTGCTTCCCGATTTACTTTTGGGTTCATTGAATTGATGGAAGGGATCGGTATCATTGCTTTGCTAGTAGGTATGTTTGCATTTACAGAGCTTTTCTTTATGGTCAACAATGATTTAAAGAAAAGATATGCTGCAGACTCTAACGATTTAAGAACGAAATTGACTTACAGGGCCTAGTTAATCTAAAGATTCTATTCAATCTTGAAACACATACGTCTCGTGTTTGAAACTACGTCAATCAGGGAGTAGGTAATCAAACGAAAAACGAAAGCAATAAATGGCGATTTATAGGGGAATTAAGCAACACTTGTCAGGCTTCAGAAATATTTTAAATTTTGGCACGATACTTGCTTTAACTAGACGTTGGATAAATCCTACTACGATATGGAGTGTATGCTGAGATGGCAATTTTGGGAAAAGATATGACGTTTGGTTTGTTCTTTTTGAATTCGGTGGCCCCTTGGAAAACAGATGCGGAGGAATTGCGGGACGGTTTGGAGCAAATCAAACTGGCAGATAAACTTGGCTTTCATTCCGCTTGGATCGCAGAGCACAACGCCCGTCTCTACGGTGTCGTGAGTTCCACATCCGTATACTTGGCAGCTGCTGCAGCTCAAACATCGAATATTATGCTTGGTTCTGCGGTATCGCGTTTGCCTCTGCACCATCCTTTGCAATTGGCCGAAGATATGGCACTGGTCGATATCATCAGCAATGGGAGATTGTACTTGGGCGTTGGCAAAGGTTACGATGCATTGGAGTTTGAAGCGTACAATCTCGATTTCGAAGAGCGCCATGAAAGATATCTGGAATCGCTGGATATTTTGACGACGGCATTGAAAAATCAAAAGGTGACGTACTCTGGAAAATTCTACGACATTAAGGATATCCCCGTTTATCCGAGACCAACTCAACCTGGCGGACCACCAATTTTTGTAATGGTGTCAGGAAACGATGCATCGATCATCAACGCAGCCAAACAGGGCCACTCCTTCGTACTCGGTGGCATCACCAATGAAGACACCAATCACAAAATTGAGTTGTATAAAAAGACAGCTCTCGAATCCGGATTATCCCAAGAATTTGTTTCCAATGCTGTTGCAAGATCCGGCAAGCTGCTGTTCTGCTATGTAGCGGAGACAACTGAGCAAGCTCAACAAGAATACAGACAAGGTCTGGAATGGTATATGAGCGAGCGCGACAATCGTCCGACCTTTGGAGTGATTACTCGTGAACGCAATGTCGATTACGACCGTTTCCTCCAATCTGAGAATACATTGGTCGGTTCCCCAGAAAAAGTCATCGAAGATATCGAGCGCTACAAACGGCAAACAGGCCTTAACAATATCATTTTGTGGATGAACATCGGCGGGCAGCCTCAAAAGCAAGTATTCAAGTCAATGGAGCTCTTTGCAGAAAAGGTCATGCCTCATTTTGAGGAGAGCGAACGTCTAGTGAGATGAAATTAAAGCGGTTACATGAAGATAGGGGGCGTGTTCATGAAATACAGAAGGCACATGCTAGGATTATTCTCCGCTCTATTCTTGTTAGCGGGCTGTTCTTCATCAGAAGGGACGTCAGGAGCCACTGGCAGTACGGGTAAAGTCTATGAACTGAACCTGAATGTCTCGGCAGGTCCTGTTCATCCGTTTACGAAAAACGTAGCGGAACCTTGGGCCGAAATGGTAGAGAAGGAAACTAATGGTATCGTCAAGGTGAATGTTCATCCTAGCGCTGCCTTAGGACAGCTGTCCTCTGCGTACGAAGATATCAAATCAGGAGTGTATGAAGCCGGGCAAGTTTCTCCCGGAAGACATGTCGATACTGACATTTTCCCACTAACGATTGGTGATATCCCGTTCCTAATTGAAAGTCCAGCCGTTGCAGAAAAAGTATTGACAAATTTTGTGCATAAGTATATGCAGGACGTTTTTGTTGAGGGGACGTTTATGTCCATTTCGGCTACAGACTCATTCCAGGTGTACAGCAGAAAGCCCATTCATACCGTTGCTGACTTGCAGAATATGAAAATAGCGGATACGGCTGCAGAAAGAATCGCGTTGTTAAAAGAACTTGGGTCGGTTCCAGTCTCCATTAACAACACCGAACTGTACGAGTCCCTCGAGAGAGGCATTGTCGATGGAGTAGCCTACACTTCCGTTGGTGCGAATGGCTACAAGCTCGACGAAGTTGCCCCCTATATGACCAAGATAAGCTTGGGGGCGACAAATTTAATGTTTATGATCAACACCGACTTTTTAGAAAGCTTACCGGAAGATATACGGAAAATGTTTATCGAAAAATTTGGACCTGAGTACTCCCACCTGGTTACGAAGCTGTATACCGAAAAAGCAGCTGAAGCGATTACTACATTTGAGGATAAAGTAAAGGCAAAAGGCGGGGAAGTCATTACACCGACTGAAGAGGAAATGAAGGCGTTTAAAGCTCCCGTCAAAAAGATCATGGAAGAATGGGTGCAAAAAGCGAACAAAAGAGGATATCCAGGGCAAGAAATGATGGATTACTTTACATCTCAGTTAAAAGCGGAAGGCGTTGCGATTCCGGAATAATTTTCATTAGGGCTTCCTGACCATGCGATAGGGGGAGCCCTCCTATTCCTTTTCAGCAAGAAAAGGAACCGAACCTCGTGCAAACGCTTTCTCACAAGATGTTCATCATGTTCGTACAGATTTATCGTACCAGGGAGGTTTTGTGATGAGGATTATATCTACGATAGTTACAAGATTTACCCAATTCAACAAATGGCTCGCTTATGCTTCACTCATTGCCATGATGATCATTGTGGGGATTTGTGCGATCACCAGGGGCTTTGGTACTCCGATCATTGGAGATATCGAGCTGGTGCAAATGACCATGGTTTCCCTGATTGTGGGGGCGCTAGCCTTTGCCGAAAAGGAAAAGGCACATATTGAGATTGGGATCATCGTCGACCATTTCCCTATGAGAGTGCAATACTTCCTTGATCTCGTTTCAGCCCTGTTAAAAGGGACATTTGCCTTTTTGGTTGCCTATGTCTTTATCAACAAAATGAATTTTGTTGAAGCATCAGTCCTGCTCAGGGTGCCGTTCTTTTATTTCAAAATCCTGTTAATTATTGGTTTTGTAGGGTGGGGACTAGAGTCTATCAGACAGACTGTAGAAAGCGTTCATCTGTTAACCGGGAAAAAGGAAACGGAGATGGTTCAAGAAACCGATAGGAAAGCGGAAGCGTTGTGAATGGATGTGGAAGTAGGGAGTAGTGAAATAGGATAGTGGGAGGAATTACTTTGAGTGTGACTATCGGGGGCATCGTACTCATTGCCGTTTTCGTGCTGATGTTTTTGAGAATTCCAATTGTGGTTTCCATGGCAATTCCAGCTTGTGTCGGCATCCTCGCGTTAAAAAGTGACAGAGCCTTATTCACCGCGATTGAGAGTATTCTTTGGGAGCATAGCTACAGCTACTCCCTAAGTACCATTCCTCTGTTTGTTTTAATGGGTCAGTTTTTATATGTGGCTGAGTTTAGTGATGAATTGTTCGCAGCCTTTAGAAACTGGTTTGGTCGACTAAAGGGTGGTCTCGGTATCGCTTCGATCGGGGCATCCGCTATGTTCGCCGCTTCTTCCGGATCTAGCTTGGCAACGACAGGAACGATTGGAGTTGTTTCCTCAAAAGAGATGCTGAAGGCGGGGTATGCCAAAAGCCTGACTGGCGGCTCGATTGTAGCAGGGGGTACACTTGGGATCCTCATTCCGCCGAGCACGATGTTTATTATCTATGGAATGATTACAGAGCAGTCGATAGGAAAATTGCTCATGGCAGGGATCGTTCCTGGGATCTTACTGACGATCTTCTTTATGCTCACCATTTACATCAGTATTCTGATCAAACCTGACTTGGTCAAGGGTCAAGTGAATACGACTGTTTCTTGGAAGGAAAAGGTACAGTCCTTAAAGGCAAACATCTGGATCATCCTCTTATTTATCTTCGTGATGGGCGGCCTCTACGTCGGCCTGTTTACTGCTACAGAAGCTGCCGGATTTGGAGCGCTGGGATCTTTCGTTATCGCTTTGCTCCGCAAAAAACTGACCTTCGCGAATTTCTCGGAGGCTATTCTCAGCACGGTAAAGACTACCGGCTTTATCTTTGCCATCGTTATGGGAGCATTCTTGTTGAACTTTGTTTTAACAATCACTAGGATCCCTAATCTTCTAGCAGATTTCCTCTTTAGTCAGGATTTATCGTCTACCCTGATCTTCATGCTGATCGTGTTCATGTACCTCGTCTTGGGTGCAATCATGGATACGATGGCGATGATTGTCGTAACGCTTCCCATCATCTTGCCGATTGTCCAAAAGCTCGAATTTGACCTCGTTTGGTTTGGGGTGATCATCGTGCTTCTGGTGGAGATGGCGCTTATCTCACCGCCGGTAGGGATGAACTGCTTCGTTTTAAAGGGTGTAGTAGAAGAATTGGATCTGAAATCAATCTTTAAGGGTGCTTTTATCTTTATGGTACCGATCCTCGCATTGATTGGGCTTTTGTATATCTTTCCGGAAATCGCTTTATTCTTACCTAACTATGTACAATAAAAGTAGTTTATGGCATGCTAAAGTATAAGCTGAGTGAATTTTCCATTAAATTAAGCTGTATTGAATCAGATGACTTGACGATTCAATCAATATGTGGGCGCGGAGGACAAAGAAGCAATCCCTTTGATCCTCCCCTTTCTTTTCGTAATCGATAGATGATTGATAGTGATGGAGGGAGCTATGAAACTAATACAGTCTGTAACGGGTCCGATTGAAGTTAACCAATTGGGAAAAACATTGATTCATGAGCATTTGCGAACTAGGGCAGAGGAAGTAGCGGTTCAGTTTCCTCATTTGTATGATGCCCAGGAAGAATACCGATTGGCGATGAATCAGGTCGTGGGCGCTCGAGAGCATGGCGTGAAAACCATTTTTGATCCAAGCGTCATGGGGCTGGATCGAGATGTTCGATTTATGAAACGGGTTTCGGAAGATTCTGGCGTACAGATTATTGCGGCTTCCGGAATCTTTACCTTCCATTATTTGCCGACCAGATTTATGTCTAATGATATCGATTTCATGGCAGATCAATTTGTACGAGACATTGAAGTGGGAGTACAAAACAGCGAGATTAAAGCAGGGTTTTTAAAATGTGCAACCGAGGTCCAAGGGGTGACTCCGGATGTAGAAAAAGTGTTACGGGGGGTAGCTCGCGCCCATCTTCGCACAGGAGTACCGATCATGACCCATTCGGCTCCTTCCAAAGAAACCGGCTTGCTGCAAATCGAAATTTTCGAGCAAGAAGGAGTGGATCTGAGCAAAGTATTGATCGGGCATTGCGGAGATACCGACAATCTCGACTACATCGAAAGAGTCCTGGATAAAGGAGTTTTCATCGGGATGGACCGTTACGGTATTTCTACGGTTCTGTCTACGGAAAAAAGAAATGAAACCGTTTGCGCTTTGGTGAAAAAAGGGTATGCAAACCGTATGTTCTTGTCTCAAGACTATTGTTGTACAACGGACCGTTATAAACCGGAACACTTGAAGAAGGAAAAGCTACCGGACTGGTCGATGACGTTCCTTTTCGACGCTGTAATCCCTGCCCTGATCGAGCAAGGCGTTTCGGAAAACGATATCCACCTCATGATGCACGAGAATGTAAAGCAGTGGTTGCGCTAAAGAAAGGCAAGATCGGAACATGATTCAAACACCCCTCCTGGATCGAGGAGAAGACGTTGGCAGGATAAGATCGGCATACACAGCCAGATGCGGGAGGGGAACCACAGATGCTTGATTCCCGTTATAAATTTGGGGGAGGCAATCATTTATGGAAGGAGGGTGAATATGAAGCTGTTTGTTAGTGGATTTTCACCTTTGGATCAATACGTCGAGGACGAGATCAAAATTAGAAAAGCCAACATACAAGGACTCGTGGTGCAGCGGCTCGAGTCCACAGACATCCTGAAAAATCCGACGTACATTCAAAAAGACGATGTCCTAATTTGCGGCGCGACCATCTACGAGGTTTTTAAAGAAATCAATGTCAGAGGACAATTGGTTCCTTTGCGCGTTCAAACTGCCGATTTTCTAAATGCTCTTACGCAAGCGGCCAGAGTAGGAAATGAAATCAACATCATCAATTACAAAGAAATCTTTTTGAAGAACGATCCTTCCGAGCTTGAAAAGGTCTTTGATATAAAAATTAACCAGTATTATTATAAAGACTCCGAATCTGCAAACATGTTAATCGAAGAGCTTGCACAAAAAAACCAAAGCATCGTCATTGGCTCCGGTTTAATTGTCTTAAAAGCGATCTACAGAGGCATGAAGGGATTTATTTGGTACGGAAAAGAGAGTGTAAAGCTGGCAGTCGATATTGCTTTCCACATCCTGTCGGCACGTTTTGAAGAGCAGAGCAATAATATCCGGCAAGAATACATCCTCGATCATTTTAATGAGGGTGTAATAAGCTTGAATGCATTAGGAAGAATAATCCAAATCAACCCGAAGGCGATCGAGCTGTTAGAGCTGCAAAAGTACAGGGATTTACGTGGTGTCAGTATCAAGGAAGTCGAAGAACTCGATTTCATTTCCAAGCACTATGAAAATAATAATTACTTGAAAGACAAACTGCTGGAATACCGGAACAAAACGCTCTATTTTAACTCTTTTCCCGTTGATGTGAAAGGCAGTAACGACGGTTCTGTCATTCTCATTTCGGATGCAGCGGATATCCAGAAGCACGAGAAGAAAATCCGCAGAAAGCTGTATGATGATTCAAACAGCGCTATTTATGAATTTGAAGATATTGTAGGTAAAAGTGAGATCATGCAAAGGACGAAGCGCAAGGCGCAAAAGTATGCCAAAACAGATGCGAACGTACTCATCATCGGTGAATCCGGTACAGGAAAAGAGCTCTTTGCCCAGAGTATTCATAATGCAAGCATGCGATCGAAGGAACCGTTTATCGCGGTAAACTGTGCAGCCATACCAGAAAACCTGCTTGAATCTGAATTTTTCGGCTATAGCGAAGGGGCTTTCACAGGGGCTGTGAAGGGGGGAAAGCCTGGCTTGTTCGAGCTTGCCCATAAAGGAACGGTATTTTTGGATGAGCTGGGGGAGCTTCCCTTAAGCATGCAATCAAAATTATTGCGTATTCTCCAGGAAAAGGTGGTACGGCGTATCGGGAGCGCTACTTCGATCCCGATTGACGTCAGAATCATTGCAGCAACAAATGTGAACCTTCTTGAACAAGTAAAGCAAGGAGGGTTTCGCCTGGATTTATTCTATCGCATAAGTGTCCTTAATCTCATTCTCCCTTCCTTAAACGACCGAAAAGAGGATTTGCCGGATTTGGTACTCTCCTATACATCTCGCAAGTACCCTGACTTTATGAAGATCATTCAAAAGTGTATAGCCGATATTACCGAGTTGTTGGAGGAGTATTCATGGGATGGAAATATACGGGAACTGGAAAATAACCTGGAGCGTTTGTTTACTTACCTAGAGAATCCCGAAACCATAACAAAACGTGATGTCGTGAACAACCTGGTCGAGACACTCGACGATAATAATTTTGTCATCACGAATCGTTTTAAAGACAACGATTCCTATCAGGATATTCTACGAGAAACGGAAATCAATACCATCAAAGGCGCTCTGCAGAAAACGAACGGGAACAAGAAGGATGCTGCCAAGTTATTGGGAATCAGCAGAAGTACCTTATGGAGGAAATTAAATGAAACGGATCAGTCGAAATAATCTTATTTCAACTGTTGGAGGAGATTTCCTAAAAGACAAAATAAGAACTGTCAAAAAGATCTGAAATGTTTCCGAGATTCATCCCCTTCCTCTGCAGGTAGGGGATGAATCTCGGTTAGGCGAAGCCTACATGCACTTGTCTATTGCCTGAGTCGTCCATCGTCAAAAAATGCTGTCTCATTTTCTAAGAGAGAGACGACTGACGGAGTTTTTTGTGGTATGATGGGAATGTACGTTCNCTCGGTTAGGCGAAGCCTACATGCACTTGTCTATTGCCTGAGTCGTCCATCGTCAAAAAATGCTGTCTCATTTTCTAAGAGAGAGACGACTGACGGAGTTTTTTGTGGTATGATGGGAATGTACGTTCCCATTAAGGTGGTGGTCCTTCGTGCAGATCACGTTTCAGTTTCGTCTCGATCCGACTTCCGAACAGGAACAGCTCGGGGCCGTGATCGCATAAGCCACTGCATAACTGACATACAGTAGCCCGCCTGAATGCAAAGGCATATCGGTCGTTGCTGATATTGCCGGCAAGAGCGGTACGGTGGCGATGGAATCAAAGCCGACTAAAAAAGAGCAGAGAGCCAGCACAGGCAAAAGCCAAGCCGTCGTCGTCATTAAGTAAACCTCCCGGAAATATAGTTAAATGATATATAGTTAATTAAGAGGATCGCAACATCTACCGCTGATGCGATATCTGGTTTCGCCCTGACACTTGCAGACGAAGAATAGCAGATTGCAGAACAAGTATGTTATTGCAAATTGGATTCGAATCGAATATTATGGATATTGCAGGTCCATATTAAGAACAATCTTGGGAAGGGAGGGGGAGACATGCAGTTCTCTAAAAGTACAGATTACGCCCTGCACGCCTTACTTCATTTGGGTCACTCGGAGCGTGGCAACAACATCGGAATCAAGGAATTATCTGCGATACTTGGCGTTTCCGAAAGCTATTTATCCAAAATCATGTCCAAGCTGAGGCAGGATGGAATCGTACGCGCTGTGCCAGGGGTCAACGGCGGCTACGAGCTTGCACGGCCGGCCGATCAGATCACTTTTCTTGATGTGATTCAAGTGATTGAAGGAAGACAGCAGCTGTTCGAATGCTCGAATTCGAATTCGCGGCAGCATCAGTTGCTAGCTGAAGAGGGAGCTGCAGAGCGGGATCAGAAACAGGAACGTCCAAGAATGAACGGATGTCTGGTTGAGAAAGTGATGAACGGCGCGGAACAGCATCTGCACCAATATTTGCGGGAACACACGATCCAGTCGGTACTGGATGAGGCGCTCAAGCGTTGCAACCATGAGGTAAACAAGAAGTGATGCACTTCTTGCGCTTTAATTATGGATATTATAGATCTATGGAGGTGTAAGATGAGAATGGAAAAACAACTTCTTGATGTGGCGATTATTGGCGGAGGACCGGCAGGATTGAACGCCGCCCTCGTACTGGGGAGGGCGAGAAAAAACGTAGCGGTGATCGATGAAGGCCGCCCCCGTAACGCGGTGACTCGCGAGGCCCACGGGTTTCTTACCCGCGATGGAATAAGCCCTAGTGAATTTCGACGAATTGCGCAGGAAGAGATCAGCGCCTATCCCTCTGTGTCTTTCGTGGCGGATACGGCTGTGTCGATTGCGGGAGAGGACGGTCAGTTTCATATTGCGACTGCGCAAGGAAAAACCTTTGAGAGCAAAAAGGTGCTATTTGCCGTCGGTATGAAGGACCGGCCGCTGGACATTCCAGGGCTGGCGGAGGTCTATGGGAAAAGCGCCTTCGTCTGCCCGTATTGCGATGGCTGGGAATTGAGAGACGAGCCGCTTGTCGTCATTAACAAGGGGGCTGAGCTTATGCACTTCGCTCCTTTGATATCCGGATGGTCGAACCGTTTTACTATCTGCACGAACGGCCCCGATGAGCTTACGGACACGCAGCGCGAGGAGCTCCTCCGGCATCGTGTCCCCTTATTCGAATCGCCGATCCAGTCCATCGACTCGAACGACGGGATCGTGCGTCAAGTGGTTCTCGTAGACAGGACGACCATTCCATGTAGGGGGATCTTTTTTAAACCGGAGCTGGTTCCGGGATCGGACTTGCCGCGAGCCATCGGATGCCACCTTACGGATACAGGAATGGTTGTCGTCGATGACTTCGGGAAAACGAATGTTCCGGGGGTCTACAGCGCCGGGGATGCGGCATCGCGAATGCATCAGGCCATTGCTGCCGCCTCTATGGGCGCATTTGCTGCCGCAGTCATAAACAATGAGCTGAATATGGAGGCCTGGAGTCGAAACGGATGACGATTTTTCCGACAGCGAGCTCGTCGAGTTCGTCCTTGGTCTGTTCCTCTGGGAGAGCCTGTAGAAGGGCCGCTGAAGCCGGGAACGGAGCCGCTGTCGGTTGAATCGAAAGGCGGAAGCGCAATAACGGAAGCGAAAGACGGAGCGCAGCATCCGAACAGGTTGCCCAACACCGCGACGAATCTCTATAACCTGGGATTCCTAGGAGCGATCTCGTTGTTGGCAGGCTGGTTGCTGCGAAGAAAAGAGAGCAAGGAGCAATAGGTCGGCAGCCATAACAGAGAAGAAAACACTTTTCTTCGGGAAAGGTGTTTTCTTCTGCTTTAATATGGAGGGGAATTGTGTATGCGGAGGAAAGCAGGGACGCTTCTGATGGCGATTGGCATGTTCGTCGTTGCGATCGCCATTTTCCAATATTTTGAACATCAGATCAAGATGAAACAAGCTTTGGCAAAGGCAGAGGCATTAGTCGCGTCCTCGCCAATGGAGGATACTTTTGCTGCGGAACTGACCGCCTCCTCTGCTGCGTCCTCTGATTCCCTTTCCGAGCGGCCCGAATTTAGCCCCAGCGAGAACGAAGTTATTGGAACGCTGCTAATCCCGAAGATAAAGGCTGAGCTGCCGATTATAGAAGGTACGGATAAGGAAATGCTTAAACAAGGCGTCGGACACTACCTTACAAGCGCGTTTCCGTCGGAGGGGGAACAGGATCGTATTGTCCGGACATCGCGATACGGTTTTTCGGGATTTTGCCAAGCTGAAGTTAGGGGACCGGTTCATCGTCAAGATGCCGTACGGTACATTCGAATATCCTGACATCTTCTCCATATTGAGATTTTGCAAAGAAAGGTTTGTATGATACAATAGTTTCGGAAGATTTTTTTCGTTGTTACAAGTTTTTTTACCTCCCGCATAATCAAGTGATACGACAGTTGTGCGCTTTTTCGCTTACGCAGCGGGAGGGCGTATTATTTTTTGGGCAGAAAGGGCGGGGGGAGAGCGTATGCGCAGGCCTGAAGACGCGTTTCCTGACTTGTATCGGCGTCTGACGTCGGATGGATACCGCAGTGAGGATGTAGGGAAGGCTGTAGAGACGACCAACCGGATCGTCATGCTGGAGAGACTTCGCCGATATGTATTGCAATGCACTGACTGCCGCTTTCATCAGACTTGCCACTACCGCGTCCCGGGAGTGGGAAACAGCAGCAGCCGCTTTATGATTGTCGGTGAGGGGCCGGGCGAGGACGAAGATGCTTGGGGGCAGCCGCTGGTGGGGATTAGCGGTACTTTGCTTTCGCTTATCCTGGAAAAGTTGGGGATTGCCCGTGAGCAGCTCTACATTACGAATGTGATGAAATGCCGCGTAGTGGATGATGCGGGCCGCAACAAGACGCCTACCAGCGAAGAAACTCATCCTTGCCGCAAGTTTTTGCACAGGGAATTCGCGCACATCCGGCCTTATGTCGTACTCGCGCTGGGTAAGGTAGCCATGCAGCACTTTTTTCCGGAGCAGCGATCCATATCAGCCGTTCGCGGCAAAGCGCTGGCTTACGAAGGGGCTTTTGTCATTCCTACTTGGCATCCGTCGTATATTTTACGGCAGACGGGTGCAGATCTGCAGCGGGCAAAGCGCGAAGCATGGGGTGACTTTCAACAGGCGTTCCAGTTGTATCATCAGCTCCGCCAGAAAGAAGAGAACAGGGGAGAAACAAGATGAAGTATTCGCTATATGATCGGCCGCCGATGGGGGTTACGTTTTTATCTTCCCTGCAGTGGCTGATCGTGACCTTGTCGACAACGGTTGCGATTCCGATCGTTGTCGGCAATGTCTTTGGATTAAATCCGGAAGAGATCGGACGCTTTATGCAGCAGACGATTTTTTTTGTGGGATTGGCGTCGCTCTTGCAAGCTGTCATTGGACATGGCTATCCGATGATCGAAGGGCCGGCCGGCATGTGGTGGAGCATCTTTCTCATACTGGCGCAAATTGGCGCGGGAATGGGGTTATCTCCGAGCCATATTGGGCAGTCTATTGAACTGGGGCTGATAGTTGCCGGCGTACTGTTCATCATTTTGGGGGCGCTGCGGTGGATCGGTAAGATTCAGCAGTGGTTTACGCCAACCATCACCGGGACGTATATGATCTTGCTTGCTGTTTCCCTTTGCACCACTTTTGTGAAAGGCATGCTGGGCATCGACTTTCAGCAGTCCCAGGTTGTTCAGCCAAAAATCGCGATTGCATCGATCGTGATCATGGCGCTTGTGGTCTTATTTATGCGAATTCCGAAAATAACCAGCTACGCCGTGCTGCTTGGCATGGTGATTGGGTGGATTGGGTATGCGCTGCTGGGTTGGGCCGAGCCCGTGAGGCCGACGAGCGAACTGGTCGTCTGGCCCAAATTGTTTTTCTGGGGGCCGCCGCAGTGGGATGCCGGTATCCTGCTGACAAGCGTATTGACCGGTTTTGTCCTGTTGACCAACCTGATCACCAGCGTTGTCGTGTTGGGCCGGGTTACAGGCAAGGAAGCGGGGTTAAGAGAGTTTAATCGCGGCGGTGTCTTTACGGGTGTTTCCCATTTACTGTCAGGTACGTCCGGGGTAGTCGGGATGATTCCGCTCTCCTTGTCTGCAGCGGTGATTGAAACCACGAAAATGGCAGCACGCCTGCCGTTTATCGTGGCCATGATCGCGATGATGGCGATCGGTATTCTTCCCGGCGTGTCGCATTTCCTGGCGTCAATTCCGACGCCTGTGGCGTACGCTGCGATGTTTGTCACCTATACGCAATTGCTCGGTTTTGGCTTAAAAGACTTTACCCGTGTGCAGATGAATGAGCGATCCATCATCGTCATCGGAAGCTCGCTGCTGATCGGGATTGGCGTCATGTTCGTGCCGACGGAGGCTTGGAAGACGGTCCACCCGCTGCTGAGCTTTCTGCTCGGAAACGGGCTGCTGCTCGGGGTATTGACCGCCTTGCTGCTCGAACATGTCGTATTCCGCCAGCCGAAAGCAAAAGAAAAAAACGGCCCTGCTCAATGATAGGATCCCCTCATAGTAGACAGGAAAAACAAGACCCTCACCCTGTCTATATATGGGGGGATTTCTTTGATCTCAGTGCTCTTCAGCTCCAAGGGGTAAAGCACTTCTAAGCTGTAGGGCCTAGGGGAGTATGTCCGGCACACAGAAGGGGATAGGTAATTGTTCCCGATTTTTCAGTTCCTCGCAGGAAAACAGACTTTCTTGGAGAATAGACGACAAAGTGACTTCCATCTTCTGGGTTTTCCTGTTTCCTCACTTGAAAACTTCCCCGTCGGGGTGAAGTCCTTTTTTATGTTCACAAAACCTTGTGGATCAACGGCTTAGATTTCTGAAAATGGCTCAAGTATGAAAGTGATGATGCAAAAACTCGTACGTCAAGGTGCATGGTATGGTGCTCCGCAGAACGAGAAAGGTGCTCAAGCTGTAGCGTGGGTGGATCGCGCTGGCTGGGGTTGTCAAATTGTTCACCATACTGTGAAAAAGCCAATGGATGGAGGGGATTTTGCCTCCACCGTCTATCTACATGGTTGCTTGTAGTCCGGATGAGAGCAGCAATCCATCCCCAAGTCGGCAGCATGACAGAGAGAGCAGGCGGAAAGAGCAATGAAGGATTTCAGTAACTTACCCGGAGATAAAAATACCAACATCATTTACCTGGTCAGTGACGGGGTTGAGACTTGTGATGGCGATCCGGTGGAAGTGGCAAGAAAGTTGGCTTCCTCGGATATCACGCCTATCGTTAACGTGATCGGATTTGGAACAGTTGGTCAAGGACAGCAGCAGTTAAAGGCTGTAGCCCAAGCAGCGGGTGGTTGTTTTGTGTTGATTCAAAATCAGGAAGAGCTGCAGAAGGAGTTCGACCAAACAAAAGAAAAAGGCCGATAAGTGGCGGCAGTGGAGAAGTACGATCAAAATGTAAAGAAGTAAAAATTCTCATGGGAGTGCTAGGGGATAGGAAGATGAGGAAATATAACCGATTTGCAGCTATAATTCTGGTATTCAGCTTGCTTAGCCTGACTGCGTGTTCGTCAGTATCGCAAGAAGCAAAGACTGACGAAGTCCAACAACAGGCAGCGGACCCGACAGCTGCGGATACTGTTGATGAAGCTGTTTTGGCTTCGACAAAACCGGAGTCTGAACAAGCTCAAGGGCTAAGTAGAGAAGCAAAAATAAAGAAGTTGCAGTCCCTGATCCCGGAGGGTAGAACTAAAATCCCTCAATCCGCACAAGATTTTGTTGACTTCCCGCCAGGCTACTATGCTGGCAAGACCATTTATGAAGCAGAAGAGGAAATCAATACGAAGCTTCGCCAGTTCCCAAACATCGAAAATCCGGACCAAGAAATAATCGATATGTATTTTTTGGCGCTGCTTGGCCTATTTGCCGAAGATTATCCAGATCCTATGGACATCATAACTGAGATCAAGCTTGCCTCTTTTGGCAGTCCGGAAATCGATGATCCCCGCTATAAACCAAAGGAAAACTACAATGTGGAGATCATCCTGGATGCGAGCGGCAGCATGGCGGAAAAAGCAGGCGGAAAGACGCGAATGGAAGCTGCTAAAGAGGCCATTGCATCATTTGCCGAATCGTTGCCTAAAGAGGCCAATGTAGCCCTCAGGGTATATGGCCACAAAGGCAGCGGCAAGGAGTCGGATAAAGCACTTTCCTGTGGAAGCAGCGAACTGGTATATGGGATGGAGCCATACAATGCAAACAAAATGCTAGAAGCCCTTTCTCAGTTCAGACCTGTAGGATATACACCGATCGCGTATTCGTTGCAGGAAGCAATGAAAGACTTTCGAGACTTCCCTGGTGAGAAGAATACCAATATCATCTACTTGGTCAGCGACGGGATCGAGACGTGCGGCGGTGATCCGGTAGAGGTTGCAAAGCAGTTGGCATCTTCAGACATCACCCCGATTGTCAATGTCATCGGATTTGGAACGGATGGAGAAGGACAGCAGCATTTAAAAGCTGTGGCACAAGCTGCGGGTGGACGATTTGTACTGATTCAAAATCAAGAAGAGCTGCAAAAGGAATTTGAACAGGCTCAGGAAATCGCGGACAAGTGGTGGCAATGGAAATCTGATTCGTCCTATGAAAGTTTCTCAGCCCATCTCGATCAGTCATTGGATATCCTAAGATTTAGCATGGATTGGGTAGCCAAGTCAAATAATGAAGATTACAACATATATAGTGCGTTACAAGAATTAAGCTACAGGGATACCCTGCCAAAAGAAATTATTGCTCCATTATCGAAAAAAAGGCAGGAACGTTACAAATTAGTTCAAAGACATGAAAAGGAACTAGAAAACTTACTCAATTCCGTAAGTAACAAATCATACAAAGAAGCAGTCAAGGCAATAGATGAGATCTACAAACGAAATGTGAAGTAATTATTTCCTTGGAGTCTACGCGCAAAAATCTGTTTATGGATCAGATGCAATCGAAGGAGTCGCTAGAGAGGCAAGCAAAATGAGAAAATACCACAGTTTTATAGCGGGAATCCTGCCAATCGAAAAGAAGGGGAAGCTAATATGAAAAAGATTCTTTTTCTCTTGACCTTTACCCTGGTCTTGACAGGTTGCGGAGGGAAAGAAAGCGCAGCACCAGATGCGTCGACTGTGAATGCACAGCCTAACCAAAGCGTTACGGATCCTGTCCAGGCAGCTTCCCAGGAAAATCCGCAAGCGGGAGATGCAGGGCAACAACCATCGGCAGCGGAACCACAATCTGCTGAAAAGCCTGAAGATACGGAACTACAGGGTGATGATGCGAAGGCAGACACCTTCCACGTGGAAAACATTGTATCCAGTTATGAAGACTTGATCATCGGTGCCGTTAACCAAAAGGATTTTTCTTACGTGAAAGATTTCTTGTTTCCAGACAGCCCGGTCAATCAGGAACAAGAAAAGCTGATCGAGGAATTGGGGAAAAAAGGGATAAGTCTCAATCTGATTGAATCCCGCATCGAAGACATCAAGGAATCGGATCAACGGAATGAGTATCTTGTAGAAGTGGTAACCGAGCTGGAAATCACGAAAGCAGACGAAACGAAAACGAAAAAGATCAAAAAGGCGTATACGGTCCTTTCAAAAGACAACCACTTGTATATAAATGAAATCAAGGCGGATCAAACTTATGAATAGTTCTTTGTACGAAAGGATTTTAGCGACAAACCCTCCCGCGGGGAAGCGACACTCAGCATACGCGAGTATCACATTCGTTTTCCGGGCGAGGATGGTATTGAAACGACTGCAATCGTGAAAAAGATCATTTCCAAAAAAAAGGAAAGAGGCAACCGAGTTAGAATTGCAGGCGGTAGGACAGAACGAGGTGAAACTGGGGTCTGATGGCGCTTCTTGCTCGGAAACGGGCTGCTGCTCGGAGTGCCGACCGCCTTGCAGCTCGAACATGTCGTATTCCGCCAGCCGAAAGCAAAGGAAAAAAACGGCCCTGCTTCCAATTAGCAGCGCCTTTTTTCTTTTTTTATCGCTAGGAATTGGCTCTGACTGCATCAGCAAAGACGACTTCGCCGCCGTTGATCTCGGTAAACATGCGCGCTGTCGAACCGATGATGTCATCCTGCTGCTTGACTGACAGCGCCGGATGAAAGAAGATGACCTGAAATAATTGGCTCGCCCCGTCCATGACAGATGTACGGACGGAATCGACGATGGGACTGCCGAATGCGCCCTCGTCGTCAGACAGCAGCAGTTTTCCCTGCATCTGTACCTCGCGGCCGTTCAAGGCTTCATAGGTGTCCGTCTCCGTACCCAGGCGGCAGACGACTTGCCCCGATAATTTGCTCAGGTCGTAAATGCCGTAGGGAAGGGCGTTATGGATGGACAAAAAGTTATTTACGTCCACGGCGGAGTTGACCCAGTGAACGGGATTCCCTTGGATCAGCCGTCGCAGCAGCGCTTCCGAAGAGGGGCGGTAGCGGGAGGGGTCGATGCCAAGTCGTTTAAACGCTGTCCGCCACTCGCGGACCCCTTCTATTTCCGTCAGCTTGGACGGTTCGTATTCGATCCGAAGCGACTCGACGAACAGATTGATCCGTCCCCGCAGCATTTTGGGAGATTCAGTGAGGGCGATATCGGAGTAGTGAATGACGCCAAGCGAAAAGTCCGGCAATTTGTCTAAAACTTCAGGGGAGATCGTGACCTTCAAAGGTATCGCTCCTTTCCTAAAAAATCCATTTGAAGGTTAGTATAGCACAGTCGTCCCAAACCCGCGAAAATCATTTTGTGAAAGCCCTTATCGTTCAGTACAATAAAGATAAGCATAGCCAGGGAGGAGTACAAATCATGAAAGATGTGACGATCTATACGGATGGCGCTTGTTCCGGAAATCCCGGCCCTGGCGGCTGGGGGGCGGTGCTGTTCTACGGACAGCATAAAAAAGAGATGTCGGGTTCAGCGGAGAACACGACCAACAACCGGATGGAGCTGCAGGCAGCGATCGAGGCGTTGTCTGTTTTAAAGGAACCATGCAAGGTGACGCTGTACAGCGACAGCGCTTATCTGGTGAACTGTTTTGCCCAGGGCTGGTATAAGGGCTGGGTGAAAAACGGCTGGAAAAACAGCAAAAACCAGCCTGTCGAAAATCAGGACCTGTGGAAGGAACTGCTGCGACTGACAGAGGTTCACCAGGTCAGCTTTATAAAAGTAAAAGGCCACGCCGACAACGAATGGAACAACCGCTGTGACGAGCTGGCCACGGGGGCGATCCGGCAGACGTGACCACATCAGCGTATTGGGAGCAAACCAAACAAGCGATTATTGCCTACGCCAAAGAAATCGGGATCGATAAAATCGGCTTTGCCAGCGCCGATCCGTTCGTTGAATTAAAGGAGCGGCTGGTGGCCCACCGGGAGAAAGGATACGAGTCCGGTTTTGAGGAGCCGGACCTGGAGAAGCGGACGGTGCCGGAGCGGAGCCTTTCCGGGGCGAAGTCCCTCATCTCCATCGCACTGGCCTACCCGTCCAAGCTGGAAAACCCGCCAAAATCCGAGCCGGGCGCTTACCGCGGCATTCTCAGCCGTTCGGCATGGGGGACGGACTACCACCATGTGCTGAGAGACAAGCTGCAGCTGCTCTCGGCGTACATCAAGCAGCTTGAGCCGGCTGCAGAGGTAGAGTCGATGGTGGATACCGGCGCCCTGTCCGATCGGGCCGTGGCGGAGCGGGCCGGGATGGGCTGGGTCGGGAAAAATTGTGCGCTGATCACGCCGGAATACGGTTCCTGGGTCTACCTCGGAGAACTGCTGACCAATTTGCCGCTGCCGCCGGACACTCCCGTAGAGGAAGGCTGCGGCGATTGCAACATCTGTGTGGAGGCTTGTCCGACAGGGGCGCTGGTACAGGGCGGACAGCTTGACGCTCAGAAGTGTGTTTCCTATCTCACCCAGGTAAAGGACTTTATACCTGAGCAGTACCGCGCAAAGATCGGCAATCGTTTGTACGGCTGCGATACTTGCCAGATGGTTTGTCCGAAGAACCGGGGCAAGCACTTCAGCCAGCATCCCGAGTTCTCCCCGGATCCCGAAGTGGCAAAGCCGCTGCTGCTGCCGCTCTTGACGATGGGCAACAAGGAATTTAAAGAGAAATTTGGCACCTCTTCTGCATCGTGGCGGGGAAAGAAGCCCATTCAGCGAAACGCGATTCTCGCACTGGCCCACTTCAAGGACCGCAGTGCAGTGCCGGAGTTGATCCGCCTGATGGAAAACGATCCGCGCCCCGTCATTCGCGGGACTGCGGCCTGGGCATTAGGAAAAATTGGCGGCGAAGAAGCGAAAGCAGCACTGATCGAAGCCGAGGGACGAGAGCAATCGGCAGAAGTGCTGGAAGAAATCCGCAAGGGATTGTCTTTTTTCGAAGAAACGACTCTCCCCCGTTAACCGTCCAAGAGAGTAGCTGGCCTAAAAAAATTAGTCCGCAAGAACAAGGACGAACAAAGGCGCTCCGACATGATATAACAGGGGTAAAATTCGGAAGGGAACGAGCAAAGTGGATGACCTTTCAGAAGAAACCATGTGGAATGCGGTGAAAAATTGTCCTATGGCTGTTTGGCATATGTAAGGCATCGTCATAAAACCAAAGCTGTAATAAGCGAATAGCATCCATTCATTATTCAGGAGGTCGGGACACATGAACACAGTAACCTATACCACGATGGATTCGCCGATCGGTACCCTGTTGCTGGCGTCAACGGATCAGGGGTTGTGTTTTGTCGAGTTTGCCGGCGGGGATACAGCGCTCATCGCGCTGCAAAGATGGTGCAGAAGGTGGCAGCTTGCAGGCGAACCTGTTCGGGACGAAGCGGGCAGCCTCGCTGCGAAGACCCAGTTGGATGAGTACTTTGCCGGGAAGCGACGTTCATTTGACCTGCCCCTGGACTTGTACGGCACACCGTTTCAAAAGGCTGTTTGGCAGGAGTTGACGCGGATCCCATACGGCCAGACGCGTTCTTACAAGGAGATTGCCATGGCGCTGGGCGCCGTCAAGGCGGTCAGGGCGATTGGCGGGGCCAATAACCGCAACCCGATTCCGATCGTGGTTCCATGCCATCGAGTGATCGGGTCCAATGGCGCACTGGTCGGATACGGCGGCGGTCTTTCCATCAAGGAACGCCTGCTGACACTGGAAGGCTGGCTAAAACCTGAACAGATCGTTACTACACAGTAAAAACGCAGCATACACTTGCAACAGAAGGATGTGTACGGTTCTGCCTTCACAGTACTGCGAGTGGTGGTGTTATGCGTGGATACATCGTGGAAGGAACAGATCAAAGCGTATCTGGCGGCGGTTAATCAGGCATATGTAAACGGGAAGGATGAGTTGGTGGCTCCCTTTTTCCCAGCAGGCGCCGCATGTCAAAGCGAGCGGGAGCGTCTGCAGCGGGCAAAGGAACAAAATCGGGCGCGCGGGGTCCACGCATTGGCGGCCAAAACGCATGCCGTGCCGCTTCAAATCATGCAAATTGGCGGAAACCGAGTAGAGGCACTGCTCAGGGTTCACCACCAGCTTCATTACATGCAGCAAGACAGGGTCTTTTTACAGGAGCTGTCGCATGTTCAGCTGGTGAAGCTGATGCGGGACGGAGAACATTGGGCTTTTCTCGATACGTGGGGCGAGTATTTTCCCGAAGAACAAGCCGAAGACCATTATGAAGATGAACCAGAAGGCGGTCAGGAAGACATGGGAACGGGAGCGCATGAAGGGGAAGCAGAGGGTGCAGAACCGGACAGCGACGCCGCTTCCGGACCGGTTGAGGTGGCTTATGCGGCAGAGGGGTACGATCGCGAGCAGGCGGTTGCTTATGCCGAGACCTACTGGGATTCATATAATCCGGCCTTTAAGGTGTTTGTCGATGACGATTGCACTAACTTTATCTCACAATGCCTGTATGCGGGCGGGATTCCGATGGTGTACGGAGGCCGCAGCCAGGGCTGGTGGTATCGCGGCGGGTCCAGTCCGGACTGGAGCTACAGTTGGACGGTTGCCCACAGCCTTTACTGGCAGTTAAAATCCGGCAAAGCTCCCTTTTACGCGAAGGTATTGTCCGACCCTGCAGAGCTGGAGTTGGGAGACGTGATCAGCTACGACTTTGAAGGGGATGGGCGCTGGGATCACAGCGCAATCGTTACGGGAAAAGACAGTCTGGGTCAGCCGCTGGTCAACGCACACACGAACAGCAGCCGCATGCGGTACTGGGAATACCGCGATTCTCCGGACTACACCAGCAATATTCGCTACAGCTTTTTTCACATATACGGGCAGGCTTGAGAAGTCTGCCGTCCTGATAACTGGTGCCTGTCAAAAAGCCTCCGTTCAGCGGGTAACGGAAGCTTTTTTTATGGAGACAAACCCGCCGGAAGGAAGGTTCGCAATCCGGTCTGACAGTTTGTATAATAGAGGGTGAGTATGGACGAGGTGAAAAACAAACATGGCTTTGCATATTGTACTGCACGAACCGTTAATTCCTGCGAATACGGGCAATATTGCCAGGACCTGTGCTGCCACCGGCACTCATCTGCATCTGATCCACCCGCTCGGTTTTTCTACCGATGATCGATATCTGAAACGGGCCGGTCTCGACTACTGGCATGCGGTTACGATTCATTATCATGACAGTTTTGCCCATTTTGAACAAGAGCACGGCGGGCATGCCGACAGATTCTTTTTCGTCGAAACCTTTGGCGACAAGCATTATTCCGATATCTCTTTTCGCGACGGCGACTACATCATCCTGGGGAAGGAGACGGCGGGACTGCCGGAAGAGATCATCCAGCGGTACCCGGGGCAAACCGTCCGCATTCCCATGGGAGGAGCGACTCGCTCGATCAATTTGTCCAACTGCGCCGCCATCGTCGTCTATGAGGCACTTAGACAAATCGGGTTTCCCGGCCTTGACTGATCTGCAGGGGAGCATACCACAACAAAAGGAGCAATCTGCACAATGAAAAAAGCGACTACGATCTTGTTTGATCTGGACGGTACTCTGCTGGAGATGTGGACGGAGCCGTTTGTCAAAGGCTATCTGAAGGAACTGGGCGCCTATGTGGGGGACCGCTTTGACACTGAGACATTGCTGCGGCTGATCTGGGATGCGACTCATGCCGTGATCGCCAATGAGAATCCCGATGTGACCAATGAAGAGGTTTTCATGGAACGTTTTGTCAGCAAAAGCGGAGTGAAAAAAGAGGAAATGTGGCCTGTCTTTGACGCGTTCTATCGAGAGGTATTTCCCACCCTTTCCCATCTGGCCTTCCCATCGCCCCTGGCCAAGAAAATCGTTGAGGCGGCCAAGGAGCAAGGCTTTCGCGTCGTCGTAGCCACCAACCCGATCTTTCCGCGCGAGGCGATTCACAGCCGATTGGCCTGGATCGACTTGTCTCCCGGCGATTTTGAGCTGGTAACGGTGTACGAAGAGTCCCACTTTACCAAGCCGAACCTTAACTATTTCCGAGAAATTTGTCAAAAAATGGGTGTATCGCCAGACGAATGCGTCATGGTCGGCAATCACATGCAGGAGGATATGGTTGCAGGCCAACTGGGAATGAAGACGTTTCTCGTCAATAATTATCAGGAAGACCGCGGGGAGCCTGTGTACCCTGTTGACCAGCAAGGCTCACTGGAAGAACTGTATCAGGCGATATCCCGGCGAACGGGTGTATTTGCGTAAAAAAAAGCTTCCTCTAAAGAGATGCGGTCTCTCTAGAGGAAGCTTTTTTGGTTTGGACTTTTGTTACAGATTGAACGTCTTGTCCTCATTGTAACCAGCCGTAAGAATGGCGATGAGGAACAGAGCGAACACAAAGGCAACGATAAAGGTACCCATACCGATACTCCTTTCAATCCCTTCTTCCCTCACATTATACCGTAGCTTTTCCCGAATGCAAACCGCCTACTCGCGGGGACTATGACACTTTTGTTGCCAGTGCTCTTTTTGCGTTGATGAGTTACATCTTCTGTGGAATTGCATAAATATAGGGAAAGGCTCACTCATCCAGTTTTAAGAATGCAGGGTTCAGGCGGGACATATACATGAAGTACATCAAAGGAAGAGAGATGGGCGGATCTAGGGAGGAGTGAATAACATGGATATCTTAAGACGCATCGCCGAACACCGGGCCCGTGAAGAAAGGTTGACGTGGAGAGGGACGTTCGCCGAATACCTAGAATTGGTTCGCAAAAATCCGTTGATTGCACAAACAGCTCATTCCCGTGTTTATAATATGATAAAAAGTGCCGGCGTAGAAGAAAATGAGGATGGAACGCGTTCTTACAAGTTTTTTGGCCGGGAAATCTTCGGCTTGGACCGTGCCATCGAACGGTTGGTTGAGGAGTATTTTCATTCTGCGGCCAGGAGGCTGGACGTTCGAAAACGGATCTTGCTCTTAATGGGACCGGTCAGCGGCGGGAAGTCGACGATTGTGACAATGCTGAAACGAGGCTTGGAGGATTTTAGCCGTACCGATGAAGGAGCAGTCTACGCTCTGGACGGATGTCCGATGCAAGAAGAACCGCTCCATCTCATTCCCCGCGAATTGCGCCCTGAGATTGAGGCTGAACTGGGTATCAAAATTGAGGGTGAGCTGACCCCGTATAACCGCATGAGACTGGAGACAGAATTTAACGGACGGATTGAAGATTTTCCGGTGCGCCGCGTCCTGTTTTCGGAGGCCGAACGCGTCGGGATTGGCACATTTAGTCCGTCAGATCCGAAATCGCAGGATATTGCCGACCTGACAGGAAGCATTGATTTTTCGACGATTACGAAGTACGGTTCTGAATCTGACCCGCGGGCCTATCGTTTTGATGGCGAGTTAAACAAGGCAAACCGTGGGTTAATGGAATTTCAAGAGATGTTAAAATGCGATGAGAAGTTCTTGTGGCATCTGTTGTCGCTTACGCAGGAAGGGAATTTTAAAGCGGGGCGATTCGCGCTTATCTCGGCGGATGAACTCATTATTGCTCATACGAACGAAGCGGAGTATAAATCGTTTATTGCCAATAAGAAAAATGAGGCTCTACAGTCGCGGATTATCGTCATGCCGGTGCCGTACAATCTGCGGGTCTCCGATGAGGAGAAAATTTATCACAAGCTGATAAAACAGTCAGACTTGAGCCATGTGCATATCGCTCCCCACGCGCTTCGGGCCGCCGCTATCTTCTCCATCCTGACGCGTTTGAAGGAGACGAAGAAGCAAGGGGTCGATCTGCTGAAGAAGATGCGCTTGTACGACGGGGAGACGCTAGAGGGCTTCAAGGGTTCCGACCTGGAAGAGCTGCGCAACGAGCACGTCGACGAGGGCATGTCGGGAATCGACCCGCGTTACGTCATCAACCGGATTTCCAGCGCTTTGATACGCCGCGATACCGAGTGCATCAACGCGCTTGACATCCTTCGGGCATTGAAGGAAGGGCTTGACCAGCATCCGTCCATCACGAAGGAACAGCGGGAGCGGTACCTCAACTTCATCTCGGCGGCACGCAAAGAGTTTGACGAGCTGGCGAAGAAAGAAGTGCAAAAAGCGTTTGTCTACAGCTATGAGGAATCCGCCAAGACGATGATGGACAATTACCTGGATAACGTCGAAGCGTTTTGCAATATGAACAAAATGCGCGATCCGGTAACCGGGGAGGAAATGGATCCCGATGAGCGTCTGATGCGTTCCATCGAGGAACAAATCGGCATTTCGGAAAACGCCAAGCGGGCGTTTCGCGAGGAAATTCTCATTCGGATTTCCGCCTATGCCCGGAAAGGCAAGCGTTTTGACTACAGTACCCACGATCGCTTGCGCGAGGCGATCGAGAAAAAATTGTTTGCCGATCTGAAGGATGTCGTAAAAATCACGACCTCAACCAAGACACCTGACGAAAACCAGTTAAAGAAAATCAACGAGGTTACCAAGCGGTTGATCGAGGAACACAGCTACTGCCCCACCTGTGCAAATGAGCTTCTCCGCTACGTAGGAAGTTTGTTAAACAGATAAAGGAGGGGGCTTGAGACGCATGGGCGATGGTACTTTCATCGTTTCAGAGGAAGATTGGTCGCTTCACCGCAAAGGTCATCAAGATCAAACCCGCCACCAGGAAAAGGTAAAAGAAGCGATCAAGAAAAATTTGCCGGATCTCGTCAGCGAAGAGAGCATTATCATGTCAAATGGGCGGGAAGTAGTGAAAATCCCGATTCGCTCATTGGATGAATACCGGTTTCGCTATAATTTTCAAAAAGGGCAGCACGGCGGGCAGGGCAAGGGCAACACGAAGGTAGGGGACGTCATCGCGAAGGATGGCGACCCCGCCCAGGCCCCCGGCAAAGGCTCCGGTGCCGGAGATCAGCCAGGCGCGGATTACTACGAGGCGGAGATCACCGTCGAAGAGCTGGAAGAGATCCTTTTCTCCGAACTGGAGCTGCCCAATCTGCAGCAAAAGGACAATGACCAAATCATCGTCGAAGAAACGCGGTTTAACGATGTGCGAAAAAAAGGCCTGATGAGCAATATCGATAAAAAGCGCACATTGATAGCCGCGATTCGGCGCAACGGCCTGGCTGGCTATGACGACCTGCAGCTTGGCATCTCCGATGAAGACTTGCGGTTTAAAACCTGGGAAGAAATCGTCAAACCGCACTCCAATGCGGTGATTATCGCGATGATGGACACGTCAGGTTCGATGGGAATTTTCGAGAAGTACATTGCCCGCAGCTTCTTCTTCTGGATGCTCCGCTTTTTGCGCACGAAGTACGAAAAAGTGGAAATTGTCTTTATCGCCCATCACACGGAAGCCAAGGAAGTAACGGAAGATGCCTTTTTCTCCAAAGGGGAGAGCGGGGGGACGATCTGTTCTTCCGCTTATCGGAAGGCGCTGGAGATTATCGATGCGCGCTACCCCACCTCGCAGTACAACATCTACCCGTTCCACTTCTCCGACGGCGACAACCTCACCTCCGACAATGAGCGCTGCGTCAAGCTGGTCAAGGAACTGATGGATCGCTGCAATCTGTTCGGATACGGCGAAGTCAATCAGTACAATCGCCACAGCACGCTGATGTCGGCGTACCGTCACATCAAAGAGCCGAAGTTCATGCACTGTGTGATTCGCGAGAAGGGCGAGGTGTACAAGGCGCTGCGGACGTTTTTCGGCAAGAGGGAAGAGGCATTGACGTGAGGGGAAAAAGGGGAAAGATCGTCGCCGACTGCGTTCGCGCGACGATCTTTTATTTCATTTTGGCAAGCGTCTCTTGGCGATCAGCGTCATGGATCGCAACAACCTCTCGAATCACATCTAAAAATCTTTGGGTAACGGCAGTGGTGTACCGATTTTTTACCGTGATCAAGGTTTCAGGCCATTATCCTAGTTTGGAACGAAAAAGCGCACTGTCGTTCCTTTGGCTGGCTCACTGTCGATTTCCAGGCCTTTTCCATACGCCTGTCGCAGGCGACGATCTGTATTGGCAATGCCAATTCCCGATGTTTGATGCTGCCGGGCGTCGAGAAGACCCTTCCGTTTTTCCTCGCTCATTCCCACCCCATCGTCCATGACGGAGATTTCCGTATATTCTCCCTTGTCTGCGATGCGAATCTGGACCTTTCCTCCCTTAAGCCGGTTTAATATCCCGTGACGGACGGCATTTTCTACGAGCGGTTGTATCGTAAGCGGGGGAATCAGCAGGTCCAGGCTTTCATCGACATCCCAGCGAATGTCCAGCCTGTCTTCGAACCGTTCCTTTTCAATATAAAGGTAAGAGCGGACGAGATCCAGCTCATGCGCGAGCGGGACAAAGCGTTCCGAATTTTTAAAGTTGAAACTTGCCCGCAAATAGTTGCTGAAGGCCTCCAAGAGCCTGTTCATCCTGTCAGGGTCAACGGAGCTGAGGGCAGTGATCGCATTTAACGTATTAAATAAAAAATGAGGCTGGATTTGTGCCTGGAGCCAGGAAGCTTCCAGTTGCAATCGCTCACGCACCGATTTTTTCATCTCCGTCAATGCCCGGACCCGTGACCGCAGTTCTTGGGCATCGACCGGCTTGGTCACGTAATCGTTGGCCCCTGCCATGAACCCGGCCTGGATGTCTTCCGGCTGGCTGCGCGCAGTCAAAAGCAGAATGGGCAGCTCGGACATGGTGAAGCGCTCCCGGATCAGGCGGGATAGCTCATATCCAGACATGCCTGGCATCATGACGTCGGAAATGACCAAGTCCCAATTCCGTGTATCCAGCAGAGTAAGGGCTTCTTTGCCGCTTGCAGCCGTGACGATCTGGCAGCATTCGGGGGAAAGGAGGCTCACGAGGACATTCAGGTTGATCGGATCGTCATCGATGGCCAAGACATTAGGACGGTCTGAGGTGAGAAGCGGCAAGGCTTCCGCTGTGCTGTTTCCTGTCCGCGCAGAGTGAGGCGGCGAGACTGCAGCGGCGATCCCCGGCAGGTCGGCGCTGGCTGCCGCAGCGATTTCCTGGTTGTCGGCCCGGGTTGTCGCCGTTTCCCGATAGCCAACCACACGCTCCTGCTGCTGTACGCCGGCGAGCGGCAGCGTGAAACAAAATTGCGAGCCTTGGCCGGGCGTCGAACGGACCTCCAGAGATCCGTGGTGCAGTTCCACGAGCTGTTTGGTAATACTTAGACCGAGGCCGATTCCGCCGGTGAATGTCGCCTGGTCCGCATCGGCCTGCTGGTAGGGCAGAAAAATTCGCTGTTTTGTCTGTTCGTCCATTCCGATTCCTGTGTCGGTAACATATACCTTCGCCATGCCTCCTTCGACAGCTGCATGCAGGGTTATCGTTCCTTCATATGTATACTTCACCGCGTTGTGCAGCAGGTTGAACAAGATCTGGGTGAGCCGATTTTCGTCGGCCATCACGGCCGGGAACGCGTCCGGAATGGCGTTGACAAGGCGAATATTCTTACCCCCCAACATGAAGCGCAGCATATCCGTCACGCCGGATGTGACGGCTTGCACCTGAAGTTCTCGAATGTGCAGGTGAATCCCGTTTTCCCGGAGGCGGGTCATGTCCAGCAGATCGTTAAGCAAGTAGGACATTCGCTTCCCTACGGATACGAGCAGTTCCAGGCTCTCCTTCCCCTTTTTGTCGCGGCTGTCTTTCCAACCTTCCAATACCGATTGGGCGATATTGATCATGCCGTGGAGCGGATTGCGCAGTTCATGGGATGTGTTGGCCAGGAACAGATCCTTCGCCTTGTCAGCCGCCTGCAGCCTGGAGGCCAGCTCGACGGTCTGGGCCGTCGCGCGGAAATAGCGCTTGAACCAGAAAGAGGCGAACATCAGAAAGGTGATAATCAGATCGACGGGGTAGTAGCCCATGTCCGGCCAGACACGGCTTTTGATGAGGGCGCCGATCACATTGGCAATAATCCCTGTAAGTCCCAGGGCCAGAAAGAGAGCATCTTCGTCTTTCGCGGCCGCAGTGTGAACCGACTGAATTAGCAGGACAACGCAGACGATCAGCGTAATGTTAAAGTACACGATGGCAAACGACAGGATCTGGTTCGCCGGCGATAACAGCACAGATACGGCTGACAGGATGCAAAGCCAGGTGATCAGGCGGTACAGGGTGTCCAGCTTTGCGACGGTTGGCAATAGCTGTTTGGCAAAATGCAGCAGGAAGGCGGCTACGGCGATATGAGACCAGAACAGCAGTTTGATGGACCACAAATAGTCAAGGGGCAGCCATTGCAAAAGCAATTTGTCGTCGTCGGCGAGCGTCATTACGATCGCGCTCAAAATGAGCAGCAGAAACGGAACCAATGCTCTCTGGCGCACGCCGATGACGTACAAGATACAGACGTAAACAACGTGCAGCGCAAGGACTATACAAACGATGATCTGCATGCTGATGGAAAACCACTTCTCTTTTTCGATCGCGTCATAGGAGCCGAACTTGATGGAGCGAATAATGCCGCCCTCGCGGTAGTGGTCGTAATTGGCCATTTGGATCGCGATCTCGATCTCGCCTTTGTCGCTGGAAAAGGCAAAGGAGAAAGGTACCGTGCGGGCTGCATACTGCTGGGCCGTGTCTGCCGGTTCGCCGGAGCTTGCGAGGAGTTGGCCGTTTATATACAGTTTCGCCGAAGATCGAACGGACGGGACGTACATGCTGTAAGTGCGCTTGGGATCGGGCGTGACCAAAATGCGCAACCGATAGGTGCCGTAACCGTACGATGACTGACCGCGGGGATTCAATGTCGCGTTCCAGGTACCCGGAACCTGTATCATTGTGTAACTCTGTAGGGTGCTGCCCTTATCGCCGCGATTTTCCTGCAGGAACTGGCTCGGGAAAAACTCCCATTCCCCGTTCAGCGGCATCACATGATTGGCTTGAAAATCCCAATTTCGCAAATCCAGTACGCCATGTACGGCCTCAGAATGAGTTGGCTTCGCGATCAGGCTGTACCAAGTCGTGCGAATCAGAAACAGCGCTATGAAAAATAAGCTGAGTAATAGGATAACTTTTCTAATTGGCATCATTCTTTGTTTTTTCGACAAAAGCCAAAAAGTTCCTCTCCGACATCCCACCGACATATTTCCTCTGTACGCTAGAAACGGAGTTTCGTGTATAATGGCGGATAGAAATGGGGGAGAGACATTGAAAAGCATCCTGATCGTAGAAGATGAATTGTCGATCTCGCGTGTGTTGAAAGCGTATTTAGAAAAGGCGGACTATACCGTGGAGCAGGCATTCGACGGGGATGAGGCGCTGGAAAAGTTTGCGGCGATGAATCCTTCGCTCGTGCTGTTGGATGTGATGCTTCCCGGGCAAAGCGGCTGGAGCATTCTAAGCTGCATTCGCGAGCAAAGCGCTTGCCCCGTGATTATGCTGACAGCACTCGGTCAAATCGATCACAAGCTGTCGGGACTCAATCAGGGGGCGGACGACTACATAACCAAGCCGTTCAATGCAGATGAGGTGGTCGCCCGGGTAAAGGCTGTTTTGCGGCGCTCGGGACAGGTCCTGGAGACGGATGGGACCAAGTACTATGGCAGTTTGCGAGTCGACTTCAAAGCTCACAGCGTTACTCTGCACGGCATCGAGCTCAACTTCAATCCGCGCGATCTCTCCCTGTTTTTGTTTCTCGCCCAAAAGCCGAATCAGATGTTTACGCGGGAACAGTTGATCGATAATGTGTGGGGGATCGATTACGAAGGAAGCGATCGGGCCGTAGACCTGGCCATCACCAGAATCAGAAGAATCCTGCAAAATTGGCCTGTTTCGGAAGGGGAAATCCGCACGTATAGAGGGATGGGGTATAAGTTTTGTGTCTACGAATAAAAGCAAGCGAAAATCACTGTTAACATATTGGACGACCCGTTATTTGATCACGCTCTGTGTAGGACTGGTCGTGTTTGGCGTATCTACCAGTTTGTGGTTGAACTATAGTGAAAAAGAAAGGCGTCTCGACGTTTTGCGGTTCATGGCTGCGGAAATTTCCGACCGCATTGTCGATGATAACGGGCATATCCAGATCGGTCCGTTTCTGACGCCGATATTTGACCGGCAGCGAAAGTTTTTGCAATTTAATGGACAGCCCTTCCTGCTCATCCTCGATCAGAATAATAACGTTCTGTTTAATTCTTTGCCGAGTAAAATGCCCCAAGAGCTTTTAGTCGACGTCACGACGAAATTGAATGAGGAGGACGGCGACCAGCTGACGCTGAAACGCGGCGAGAAAATCTACGTGGTCAAACGAAAACTGGAGCATAACAATCTGACGATCGGCTGGGTCGTCCTGATGTCGCCTGAAAAGGAGATTTACAAGGTCAGAGATTCCCAGTTTTTGTTTATCATGCTGGGGGCCTTGGCGTTGCTTGGGTGGATTATTATCTATTTACTCACCAAAAAGCTGGCCAAGCCGATAAAGGGAGTAGCCCATGCAGCCAAAGAGATCGTCGCCGGCAATTACGACATTCACCTGGAGCCGAACAGCAAGGAGAAGGAGATTTTTGAACTGATCCACTCCTTCAAAGACATGGCTGACCGATTGGGACAACTGGAGAGGATGCGGACAGAGCTTTTGGCCGGAGTGACGCACGAATTAAAGACGCCTGTCACCTCGATCAGCGGTCTGATTCAGGCGGTAAGGGACGGCATCGTCACCGGCGAGGAAGCAGAAGAGTTCCTGGACATATGCGCTAAGGAAACCAGTAAACTGCACAAAATGGTGGAAGATTTGCTGGATTTCAATTCCTTTGCCGTAGGAGATGTCAAGATTCAAAAGGAAGAGCAAAACATCAATACATTGATCCAGGAGATTACCCACCAATGGCTGATTGTCCAGGAAGAAAATTCGATCACTTTACGCAAGCAGTTTCCTGATCACAGCATTGTAGCCGTCACCGATCCGCTGCGGGTTCAGCAGATTTTGTACAACCTGTTGAACAATGCCAAGCAGGCGAGCAAAGAGAATGGGGTGATCGAAATCTCCTTGTACGAAACGGACAATGAAATCAGAATCAATGTCAAGGATAACGGCGTTGGGATTCCCGAAGAGGAGCAGTCGATGATCTTTGAGAAGTTTTTCCGCGGCGAGGAGAAAAAATTGAAAGTCAGGGGCCTTGGATTGGGGCTGCCGTTCAGCAGATTGTTGGCTCAGGCGCTGGGGGGAAATCTGCTGTTGCAAGAGAGCGTGAAAAGCAGTACGACCTTTACCCTTATTTTGCCCAAGTGATTGAGGCGGCATGGAAACCCGTGCCGTCTTTTTGCGTGTTCTGAAATACTCCCGACACACACACCACATATATTTGTCTTAGTATGGTTTTAGGGAGGGAGAAAGAGTCATGGCAGAAGTCTTGAAGGGGAATCTGTCTGCTATTTTTAAAGTGAAAAAAAGGAAAAGACTGACACTGATCATTTTGTTCGCGGTACTGTTGTGTGCAGCAGGGGTATTTGTTTACCAAAAATGGGTGTCGGCTAAAAATACGGGTACTTTCATGCAAATCATGACTGTCAAGCGGGGAGATGTGACTGAAACAGTGGCTTCATCCGGTACCGTTCAGGCGTCCCAGCGCGTTTCGCTGTCTCCGGGCAATTCCGCAGACATTACCGCAATCCATGTCCAGGTAGGGGATCAGGTAAAGGCAGGTCAAGTGCTCGCTGCCTTGGACGACTCGTCCGCACAGATTCAAATGAAGGCGGCGCAAGCCAACCTGTCGTCTGCGCTCGCAAAGCTGGCAGAGGCCAAAAAGCCGAAGACAGCGTCCGAAATGAGAGCACTTGAGGCAAATGTAAATCAGGCGAAGGTCGTATTGGATTCGGCCAAGAATTCCTACGATACGCAGAAAGCCCGCAACGATTTGGAAAAGGCGAAAATGAATTTGCAAAATGCCCAAAATACATATAACTCCCAAAAAAACCTGTACGACGAGGGAGGTATATCCAAAAGTGAATACGATCAAGCCAAGCAAAGCCTCGATCAAGCAAGAATAGAATACGACAACGCCGTGCTGCAAGCCAGTCAATCGCAAGGGCAGTCCAAGAGCAGCCTGGAGCAGGCACAATCTTCCTACGAGTCGGCGGTGTCGGCATTGCAGGAGGCCAAGAACGGTCCGGACGCCACAGCCGTACAGTCGGCCCAGGCTTCCGTAGAGCAAGCCGAGGCTCAACTGCAGGAACAAAAAATGGCGCTGGAGAAACTGACGGTAAAAGCGCCGATGGACGGTGTTATTGTGGCGATCAATGGGAATCTGGGAGAACCGCCGTCCCAACCGTTCATCGTGATGGACAATTCCAACTCCGGCAATCTGGAGGTAATGGCACAGATCAGTGAAAGCGATATTGGCAAGGTAAAGGTAGGACAAACGGCGGCATTTACGTCCAGCTCCTACCCCGACAAAGAATTTTCCGGCAAAGTTACGTTGATTTATCCGGAAGCGACGACGGAATCAGGGGTCACCACCTATAAAGTTCTTCTCTCCGTAGACAACAAGGAAGGGTTGCTCAAAACGGGAATGTCCACGAACGTGACGATTGAGGTCGGAACGCATAAAAATGTGCTGTACGTCCTGCCTGCCGCTTTGAAAACCCAGAATGGAAAAGACGGCGTCTACCTCGCTTCCGCAGCCAAGGAGGGAACTGGCGAGACCAGGCAGGGAACCGCAAGAGGATCAAGCGCAAATCTCCCGTTCCGCTTCCAAGAGGTGAAGATTGGCTACTTTAGCGCGGACAGGGTGGAAATCACAGAGGGTTTGCAGGAAGGAGATCAAGTGGTTCTGACCATGGACACTTCCAGGTCGACTTCCTCCAGCAGCAGCCGGCAAAACGGCGCAGGCGGATTCCCCGGCATGGGCGGCATGGGAATTCCCGGCGGCGGATGGGGCGGCGGCGGTCAGAGAGTGATCAGCCGATGAAAACCGTTATCCGGATTGAAGAGCTGAAAAAGGAGTATCGAATCGGGGATCAAGAGATACAAGCGCTTCGCGGAGTGAACCTGCATATCGACGAGGGAGATTTTGCAGCGATCATGGGTCCGTCCGGCTCGGGAAAATCTACGATGATGAATGTGCTCGGCTGCCTGGACAAACCTACATCAGGGGAGTTTTACCTCGATGATGAGCCCATTTCAGAAGCGGATGACGATGAGTTGGCCGCCATCCGGAACCGGAAGATCGGGTTCGTGTTTCAAAACTTTAATCTGCTCCCCCGTACCAGTGCGGTCGAGAACGTGGAACTGCCCCTCTTGTACGCCGGGATCTCAGCCAAAGAGCGCCGGGAGCGGGCCGTCCGGGCACTGGAGAACGTAGGGCTGGGCAATCGGCTGTACAACAAGCCGAACGAGCTGTCGGGCGGACAGCAGCAGCGGGTATCGATTGCCCGGGCGCTGGTGAACAACCCGCTGATCCTGTTGGCGGATGAGCCGACAGGTGCGCTGGACACCAAAACCAGCGTTGAAATCATGCAGATCTTTCAAGAGTTAAACGAGGCGGGCAAGACGATCATCCTGGTGACGCACGAACCGGATATTGCCCAATACGCCAAACGGCTCATCCGCTTTCGCGACGGGCAGATCGTATCAAATGAATGGGTTGCCCAAAGAAGATGGGCAAACGCTGAGGAAGTGGGCACATGAATTTTAGAGAAAGCTTGCGGGTCTCTTTGCGGAGCATCCAGACAAATAAGCTGCGCTCGTTTCTGACCATGCTGGGCATCATCATCGGCGTCTCAGCCGTGATCGCGATGGTTTCGATCGGGGAGGGAGCCTCGGCTAATGTCGCGTCGCAAATCAACGGATTGGGCAGCAACCTGTTGATTGTGACGCCTGGCCAGGCCAGACAGGGACAGATCAGCCTGGGAGCAGGCTCGCTGAATACCTTGACCCTGGCCGATGCAGAAGCGATTAGCAAAAACGATTCTATCGCCGGGGTTGCTCCCAGCCTGACGGGTCGCGCCCAATTGGTCTGGCGGAACCAAAACTATTCTACCTCGCTGGAAGGAACGACGGACGGCTTCCCCCAGGTGCGCAATACCGAGGTGCAGCAAGGCCGGTTTTTCAGCCATGTTGAGGTGACAGCCCAATCCAATGTGGCTGTCGTGGGCACCGAGGTGGTGGCCAACTTGTTCGGGGACAGCAGCATCAATCCCGTCGGCCAGACAATTCAACTGAACAAAATCCCGTTTCAGATCATCGGCGTACTGAAAAGCCAGGGGAGCTCAGGGATGACGAACAACGATGACAAGGTCCTCATTCCGATCACCACCGCGATGAACAGGGTAACCGGGAGCAAGAATGTGGGAAGCATCTACGTTTCAGCGGCATCAGCCGATGCCTTGCCCAAGGCGCAGTTCGATGTGCAAAGTACGCTGCGGGCGCAGCACAGCCTGAGGCCGCAGGCGGCAGATGACTTTCAGATCCGCTCCCAATCCGAGATTCTTTCGACTGCACAAGGGGTTACCGGTGTGATGACGACGCTGTTGTCGGGGATTGCCGCGATCTCTCTAGTCGTCGGCGGGATCGGCATCATGAACATCATGCTGGTATCTGTCACAGAACGGACGCGGGAAATCGGCATCCGCAAGGCCATTGGCGCGACGCGCTGGGATATTCTGCGGCAGTTCCTGATTGAATCCGTCACCTTAAGCCTGCTCGGGGGAATCACGGGGATTCTGATCGGAGCCGGGGGAGCTTTGCTGGTTGGCAAGGCAACCGGCATGACGATCTCGATCAGCTTGCCGCCGATTATTTACGCTTTCCTCTCTTCGATGGCGGTCGGTGTCTTGTTCGGGGTGTATCCCGCCCGGAAAGCCGCCCAGCTCAAACCGATCGATGCCTTGCGATACGAATAGGAAAGGCCGGCCCGTGAAGGCCGGCTTTGTCGTTTTATTACAATATATATTTCTCACAGTTGTGTGCCGATCAAGACAATAAAGTTTCCTTCACTTGTCGGTGAAGGAACTTTTCCCTGCAGTATGTTCATCGCCCTGCGTAAAAAGCTTGGCGCCGGCCTGATTTAGTAAAAAAACCCGTGTGCGATTCCTCCGACAACTCCCAGGACGATTGCCCACCAGGCAAGGGTCTTTGCCGGACTAAACAGTGTAATGATCCCCAAGATTACACCGATTGCTCCAAACAAAAACGGTGACCAAAGGAAAGCGAGGATCCCGGCAACAATTCCGATCCAACCAGTCCACAACGCCCAGGTATCGACGTCGCGGCGCTCTTTTGCGTCGGCCATTTGTCACACCTCCTTGCAATCATTATCTCCTCATCCTCTCCGGAGTATGAACGGGCTTCCTGGTGACAAGCAGGGAGAGCTGGTCGTTTTCGCCACGCGGGGAAATTTGTGTCTGAGCAAGTTGACACAATCCGAAAAGAAAAGTACATTACAGACGAAAACTTGCGGAAAAATAAGGGAACACAAAGGAGGAATTGTCAAGATGGAACTGATGGAGGCAATCAAAGGGAGAAGGTCCGTCGGTGTTGTCAAACCGGAGGAACCGCCAGTCGCGCTGATCGAACAGGTGCTTGAGGCGGCTACATGGGCGCCCAACCACCACCATACCGAGCCGTGGAAGTTTTTTGTCCTGAGAGGGGCAGCACGCAGCCGGCTTGGGGAAGCCATGGCTGACATCGTCGCACGGCAGCTGGATGAGCAGGACTCCGAAGAATCCCGCAAAAGGCTGGAACGCGAACGGAGCAAGCCGCTGCGGGCACCTGTACTGGTTGCAGTCGCTGTAAGCCCATCCGATAAACCAAACGTGGTTGAATTGGAAGAAGTGGAAGCGGTCGCCTGTGCCGTGCAAAATATGCTGCTGTCAGCTCATTCGCTTGGCCTTGGGGCGGTGTGGCGGACCGGGGAGATTACATATGAGCCTGAGCTGAAAGCTTTTTTCCAACTGTCGGAAAGAGAAAAACTGCTCGGTTTTATCTACATCGGGTATCCCAACATGGAGATTCGCCCGGGAGCAAGGACACCATTCCAGGAAAAGACGGTCTGGCTTGATCAATAGCCCGCTCGCAAACTGCTTGCGGCTGTGGGCTTGCGTCAACTTGACAGCCGGGTGACAAGTGATATGATTCAGATAACGACACAGGGGAAGGCTACAGAAAAATGGACAAAATCAAGAACATCAACATACTTACAGAAACTGGTTATGTGACGAACGGTTGTTTATGGATGGAAGCGGGGAAAATTGTTCATATCGGCCCGGAGGATGGAACGGACGCCGCGTCTGTCTACGACGGGCAAGGCGGGATGCTGGTTCCCGGCTTTATTGACCTGCATGTGCACGGCGGTGCAGGTTCTGATTTTATGGACAGAGATGTGGAAGGAATCAAAGCGATCTGCCGTTTTCACGCCAAGCACGGGACGACTGGACTGCTCGCGACTACGATGACGGCGCCGATCGAGGTGACAGAAGAGACGATTCGCTTTTACCGGCAGCCGCTGCAGACGGACGGCTCAGCCATTCTGGGCATGCACCTGGAGGGGCCGTTCATCAACAAAGCGTACAAAGGAGCGCAAAACGATGCGTGGATTGAGCCGCCGACCGTGGAGAATATGCAGCGGGTGCTGGATGCGGCAGGCGGCGGTCTGGTAAAGATGATGACGCTGGCGCCGGAGCTGGTCGATGACGATCAGGTGTTTACCCTTCTGCAAGAGAGAGAGATCATCATCTCGGTCGGTCATTCCGATCTTGACTACCAAGGGGGCTGCCGCTGCATGAAACGGGGGCTCAGCCACGCCACGCATCTGGGAAATGCCATGCGCGGCTTTCACCACCGAAATGTCGGGGTGATCGGGCTGGTGATGGAACAGCGGGAAATGACCTTTGACCTCATCGCCGACGGCATTCATGTTGCGCCCGAGCTGATCCGCTTGCTGACGCGGATCTGTTCGCTTGATCAGCTGATGCTGATCACGGATGCGATGCGAGCCGCCGGTCTTGCCGACGGCCGTTACGAATTAGGCGGTCAGGAAGTAACGGTGCACGGCAAGGAGGCCCGGCTGGCAAACGGCAGTCTGGCAGGAAGCTTGCTGACGCTGGATGTGGCGCTGCAAAATGTGATGCGCTTTACCGGCCTGCCGCTGGAGCAGGTCATCCCCCTGTTGACGAGCAATCCTGCGCGAAAGCTGGGATTAGCCGACCGCAAGGGAACCATCGCCGTTGGGAAAGACGCCGATCTGGTACTGTTAGATAAAAACCTTGAAGTCCAGGCTACCTGGGTGGAAGGGAAAAGGATTGGGTTGGAGGAGAAACATTCGTGATACAAGTAAAAATCGTGGATGATTACGCAGAAATCAGCCGATTCGCGGCAGAAGAAATCCTTGCCGGGTGGCGGAAAAACCCCCGGATTGTGCTGGGCTTGGCAACGGGGGCAACCCCGGTCGGCATGTACCGGGAGCTGGTGAAGCAATACCGGGAGAACAACCTGGACTTCTCCGGGATCACCACGTTCAACCTGGACGAGTACTATCCGATCGCACCGGAGCATCCGCAAAGCTATCGCCATTTTATGCAAGAGCAATTATTTGACCACGTGAATATAAAACCGGAGCAGACACATATACCGAATGGCGCCGCTGACGATGTCGAACAGGAGTGCAGCCGATACGAAGCAGCCTTGAAAGCGTCGGGCGGCATTGATATACAAGTGCTGGGGATCGGGGAGAACGGACACATCGGCTTTAACGAACCGGGCACGTCGTTTGAATCCGGCACCCATAAAGTGAAATTGGCGGAGAGCACGATTCAGGCGAATTCCCGGTTTTTCAAGGACGAGTCACAGGTTCCCCGCTACGCCCTGACGATGGGGATTCGCACCATTCTGGCCAGCAAGAAAATTTTGCTGCTGGCCAGTGGGGAACGGAAGGCGAAAGCCGTCGCGGCGATGGTGGAAGGTCCTGTCACGGAGGAGATGCCTGCTTCCATCCTGCAGCGGCATCCTGATGTCCTGCTGATCGCCGACAAGGCAGCGGCTGGTATGTTGAATCATTTGGTGAAGTAGAGAGGCGTTTGGGCGCCCTTACAAAAAGAAACGACCGCCCTTGAGCTTTGCCAGGCCAGGCGGTCGTTTCTCGTCATTTATGAGCCGTCCCTCTGAGGGAACAACTTGCACCCCAACGCCCCCAATCCTCTCCCGTTGGGGTTTATTTTTTCCCCTTCCCCCCATATACATAAAGTAGCAACACAACAGCCTGCTAGGGGGATGAAGAGATGGAACACGACGAACGAAGAGAGCTGGAGCGGGCCATTGATGAGATTACGGAGATTGCCAAAGGCTTCGGTCTTGATTTTTACCCCATGCGCTACGAGGTCTGTCCTGCCGACATCATCTATACATTCGGCGCCTACGGAATGCCGACGAGGTTTTCGCACTGGAGCTTTGGAAAGTCCTTTAACAGAATGAAATTGCAGTACGATTTGAATCTCAGCAAAATATACGAATTGGTGATTAATTCCAACCCCTGCTACGCCTTTCTGCTGGACGGCAACAGTCTGATCCAAAACAAACTGATCGTCGCCCATGTCCTGGGCCACTGCGATTTCTTTAAAAACAACGCCCGCTTCTCCAACACCAACAGGGATATGGTCGAGAGCATGGCGGCCAGTGCGGAGCGCATTCGCCAATACGAAATCATCCACGGTAAAGAGACGGTGGAAAATTTTCTCGACGCCTGCCTGGCCATCCAGGAACACATCGATCCCAGCCTGCTCAGGCCAAAGCTGCGCTGGAAGCGGGAGAGCGACGACAGTTCGCAGCCTTCTGCCAAAACGGGCAAGGCGCCGACCCCGTACGATGACTTGTGGGGCCTGGAGAACCGTGCAGATGAACCGGAACCGGTAAAACAATCCCGTCGATTCCCGCCGCAGCCGGAAAAGGACCTGATGCTGTTCATTCAGGAGTACAGTACGATTCTGGAGGAATGGCAGCGCGACATCATGACGATTATCCGCGACGAGATGCTCTACTTCTGGCCGCAGATCGAGACGAAGATCATGAACGAAGGCTGGGCCTCCTACTGGCACTCCCGCATCCTCAGAGAACTGGACTTGACGGAAGACGAGACGATCGAATTTGCCCGGCTGCACGCCTCGGTCATTCAGCCGTCCTCGACCAGCATCAACCCGTACCATTTGGGGCTGAAGATTTTTGAGGACATCGAAAAACGCTACGACAATCCGACGAAAGAAGAACAGGAACGCTTTGGACGAAGGCCAGGGGGCGGACGGGCCAAGATTTTTGAAGTCCGCGAGCTGGAATCGGATATCAGCTTTATCCGCAACTACCTGACCAAGGAACTGGTCCGCGATCTCGACCTGTACCTGTTCGGCAAGCAAGGGAATGATTGGGTGGTGACCGAACAAGACTGGGAACAGGTGCGGGATACGCTGGCCAACGTCCGCGTCAATGCCGGCTTCCCTTATTTGACTGTCGAAGACGGAGACTACCTGCGCACCGGAGAGCTTTATCTAAAGCATCATTTCGACGGATTGGAACTGGACGTGAAGTACGTGGAAAAAACGATGCCTTACGTCCATCAGCTCTGGGGGCGCACGATCCACCTGGAGACAGTGATCGAGGAGAAGCCCGTCATGTTTACCTACGACGGCAAGAAGGTGCAAAGAAGGTTTTTGTAGCAGCGTGGGAGATGTAAGAGCAACTATTTTCACTAGACAGCAAAAAACGATTTTGGGGCGATCAGCCCCTATTTTTGTTGGCTTCTAGGATTTGCTCCAAAGCTTCCCATGGAACTGCTTGGGATATTTAAAGCGGCAGAAGCCGGAAGACAAGCTTCTATTTTGATCAAAGGAAAGACACCAGCATCTATGAAGAGATCAAGAAGACGGGCACCTATGGTTATGAAATCCTCAGACCTGACTATAACATCGTCAAAACGACTCCTTTGCAAATAGAGGGGAAAGAAGTATTCAAAACAGCAAAATATAAAAGAGATGGACGATTTAGCTCGCCAGATGAGGTTGACAATATCAGTTATTTTTGGGTAGAGAACGATTTCTGCTACCAGGTAACGTTCATAGAAGACATTCCGCAGCAACAACAAATTGTCGCTGAATTGATGAAAGCAGAACCGGTAGATGTCAACCAATTGAAATAAGTCTGCTTTCGTACGCACATTCTGACGACGGCCCCACATTCGCGAAAGACGCGGCATTCTATCAAGGAATGCCGCGTTTTTTGAGGGGGCATGGCATATCCATCTGGTCCAGCTTGACGATTCAATAATGAATTAGCTAAGATAGAGAATAGTATTTTGAATATTTGGAAATATGTGCGATAAGCTAATCGGTCGGGAGCAAGCTTACTTTTTCGGGGAGCGTGAAGCGAATGAAGATCGGCGTGATCGGTTCAGGTGCTGTTGGCGGCTTTTATGGTGCCATGTTGAGCAAAGCAGGACACGAGGTCCTTTTTTTGGCAAGGGGCAGACATCTGCAAGCGATGAGAGAAAATGGGCTGCGCGTCAATGCCGATTTTGCTTCCTTCCAAGTGAACGGTACGTTTACCGACAGTCTGGAGAGCGCAGGTATGGCGGAGCTGCTCCTGTTTACCGTCAAATCTACTGATACTTGGGAGACGGCGACCGCCCTTTCGCCATTTTTACGAGCAGATTCATCCGTGCTCACCTTGCAAAATGGGGTAGACAATGAGGAAGTGCTTGCGGAGGTTTTCGGCAGAGAGCGTGTCCTGTCAGGTGCCGCCTACCTTTCCTCCCGCATCGAGGAGCCGGGGTTGATCCGGCAGCAAGGGCCGTACTCCATCATCATGGGGGCGCTCGAGCCATCTGCCCGGGAGCGTGCTGCAGCTGTGCAGGAGATGTTCCAGGCCTCGGGGATCGAGTGCCGTCTGTCCAATTCCATCCTGGTGCGAAAATGGAACAAATTATTATGGAACGTCACATTTAATCCGTTATCTGCTGCAGCGAGGGCGACGGTAGGAGAGATTCTGGACGGTCAAGACCTCCGTTCGACGGCGGAACGGGTGCTTGGGGAAGCGGTGAAGATCGGCAGGGCATGCGGCGTGGAAATCAGCCAGCAGGTGATCGACCGGATTTTTCCGGGAGCCGAAGAGGTGAGACATCACAAAACCTCCATGCTGCAGGACAGGGAAAGCGGGAAAAAAATGGAGATCGAATCGCTTTGCGGCTTTTTTGTCAGGAAAGCTGCAGCGCTTCACATTGATGTTCCGGTCTTGCAGGCGCTGTACGGGATATTGAAGTCGATCGAGGCAAAGGAGGTCTCTTAGCGATGCTTCCGCTGAGCGAATGGATCGAAGCAGTCCCGTTCCCCCTGATCGTGGCAGAAGCCGGCGGAATCATTGCCTATCACAACGCGCAATTTGCCGCTGTGTTTGAAGATCCGAGAGGCAAGGAGAGTATCAAGGATGTCTTTGAGCAATGGGAGGAACTGAGCGAGCATCTGTTCACGGTCCAATTTCAAGGAGATCCGTATCTGCTGTATGGCCATCCCATTGTCCATGAAGGCCAACAAATGATCTTGTACATCGCTGCCGACGGTTCGCCGCTCCAGCTCCTGCAGCAAAAGGTTGCCGAGTTGGACAAGCTGAACCGGGAGCTGGACGCGATCATCGAAAACTCCCACGATGCCATCTATATCACAGACAAACAGGGGACGACGGTCAAAACAAACTCCGCGATCGAGCGGATCACGGGAATCCCCAAGGAATACTACCTCGGCAAAAATACCAGGGCTCTTATGCAGAGGGGGATTTTGAAGGATTCCGTGACCTTTAAAGTATTGAAGCAGAGGCGGCCGGTGACCGTTTTGCAAAAAAACTTCGCCGGCAAAGAGACGTTGCTCACCGGAACGCCAGTTTTTAACGAAGCGGGAGAAGTAGAGAAAGTGGTCACCAATATCCGCGATCTTTCCGAATTGAACCAGCTTCATGACGAATTGAAAAAAGCGTTGGAGCTGAATGATCAATACAGGAAAGAACTGGAGAAGATAAAATCAAAAGCTCGCTTTGATCCCGATGTCATCGTAGAAAGCAAGTACATGCTGGATATTTATGAGATGGCGGATCGGATTGCCGATTTTGACGCTACGGTGCTGATTCTCGGGGAGACCGGTGTCGGCAAGGATGTATTGGCTCGCCATCTGTACTCCTCGAGCAGCCGGTATGAAAATGGGGAATTTATCAAGGTAAACTGCGGGGCGATCCCGCAAGACCTGCTGGAATCGGAGCTGTTTGGATACGAAGCCGGAGCGTTTACGGGTGCCAGCCGATTCGGAAAACCAGGGCTGTTTGAACTCGCCGATAAAGGAGTGCTCTTTTTGGACGAGGTTGGCGAACTGCCGCTCTCGCTTCAGGTGAAACTGCTTCGGGTGTTGCAGGAAAAGCAAATCCAAAGAGTCGGCGGTACGAAATCCAAAAACGTGGATGTGCGGCTGATCGCAGCGACGAACCGGGATTTGAAAGAGATGGTAGAGCAAGGGACTTTTCGGGAAGATTTGTATTACCGTCTGAACGTCATCCCGATTTACGTCCCCCCGCTGCGCAAGCGCAAAGAGGACATTTTGCCGCTGGTCCAATTTTTTCTGCAGCACTTCCAGGAGAAGTATCGCATCACCAAAGAATTCAGCCGCGGCGTGAAGGACTTTTTTTACGAATACCACTGGCCGGGCAATGTTCGGGAACTGTCCAACCTGGTAGAGAGGCTGATCTTAATTGTGCCCTCCGATGTCATTACGCTGGAAGATCTGCCCGAAGAGTATCGGGAAAAAACCGCACATCCCGGAAGCAAGAGCAAGTCGCTCAAGGATGTCATCGAGTTAACTGAGCGTGAGATTCTTGCCAAGGCCGTGCAAAAATTCGACACCACCTATAAGATTGCGAAAGAATTGGGCACCAGTCAGCCTACGATTGTCCGCAAGCTGAAAAAGTACAGACTGCAAACATCGAACCGCCGGTAAGGAGAAGGGGCTTTTAACTAGGCTGCCTTCTTTTTTTGCCCGGAGGGATGATGCTCAGCGGAAAACACTGATACAGAAGTGAATCGGCGATACAAAAATGACTTAACCATTCGAACCGGACGCAGCCTTTCGTGACGTGCGGACCATTCGCTAAAGTGCAGACCATGTTTGCTGCAACAGGCAAGAAAAAAAGCTTGGCTTCATTCATTCTTGAATCAGTGAACGGCAGTTTTTAGGTGAAACAGGCTTGGAGCGGAAATTGCATAGAATGGAGAGAGACGAGCCGCTCGGCAAGCCGGCGGCCCATTCAACAGGCGATTTTATGCGGTGACCACGCCCGTTTCTTGTCAAATAAGCGCGAAAAATAAATGTTGTTCGCATGTGGAAAAGGCATACAATATAACATAAAATAGATAGAATTTTCAAAATGATACTGACCGGTAGGTATCGAACGAGGAGGAGCTTATGAACTTCGAGTACTCGGATAAGGTAAAAAAGTTGAGAGCGCGATTGTGTGAATTTATGGATGAGATCGTGTATCCGAACGAAAAGGTTTACCAACAACAGCTGAATGAAGCCGAAAGTCGCTGGACTGAGCCGCCGATCATGGAGGAGATGAAGGAAAAGGCCAAGGCAGCTGGATTGTGGAACCTGTTTTTGCCGGAAAGTGATTTTGGCGCTGGGCTTACAAACCTGGAGTATGCACCGCTTTGCGAAATCATGGGGCGTTCCTCCATCGCTCCTGAAGTTTTCAACTGCAGCGCACCTGATACCGGAAATATGGAGGTTTTGGTTCGCTACGGCACCAAGGAACAACAAGAAGAGTGGCTGTTTCCGCTTCTGGACGGCAAAATTCGCTCCTGCTTTTCGATGACGGAGCCGGACGTGGCATCTTCGGATGCGACAAATATTCAGGCGAGCATTGTGAGAGACGGCGAGGAATACGTCATTAACGGGCGCAAGTGGTGGTCGTCCGGCGCGGGAGATCCCAGATGCAAGATCGCAATCGTCATGGGCAAAAGCGACCTGACTGCGGCAAAACATGAGCAGCAGTCGATGATTCTCGTTCCGCTGGATACTCCGGGAGTCAAAATAGAACGTTTGCTTCCGGTCTTTGGCTACGATCATGCGCCGCACGGACATGCAGAAATAACGTATGACAACGTGCGTGTTCCCGCTTCCAACATGCTGTGGGGAGAGGGGAAGGGATTTGCGATTGCGCAGGGCCGTTTGGGGCCAGGGCGCATACACCACTGCATGCGACAGATCGGGGTAGCGGAACGAGCGCTCGAACTGATGGCCAACCGAGTAAAAAATCGGGCCGCTTTCGGAAAAACGCTTGCCCAGCAAGGAGTTATTCAAGAGTGGATCGCACAGTCCCGCGTTGAAATCGAGCAAGCGCGCCTGTTGACGCTGAAAGCTGCCTATATGATGGATACGGTAGGGAACAAACAGGCGAAAAAGGAGATTTCCATGATAAAAGTGGTGGCGCCCAATGTGGCTCTTCGCGTGCTTGATCGAGCGATTCAGGCATATGGCGGGGCCGGCGTTAGCGATGATTTCCCGCTGGCTTCGATGTGGGCCCACTCGCGAACGCTGCGCCTTGCAGACGGGCCGGACGAGGTGCACAAGCGGGCCATCGCAAAACTGGAGTTGGCTGAGTATTCCGATAAGTTGTAAGCCATATAAACAAGTCGCCTGGCAGGCGATCGTGGGCGACTGGACAATCCGAATCCGGAAGAGCGTTTGTGCGAAGACGATGAAAGGAGGAGCGAATTTGACCCAACGAACACCTCAAGACACCATCCCGGTTCGGCCCGGTGAAGAACTGAATGCCGAAAAGGTAGAGCATTTCTTGCGGGAACATATTGCCCGGATACCGGATGCGCCGCTTGAAGTGGAGCAATTTCCGGCAGGCCATTCCAATCTGACCTATTTGCTTCGCTGCGGCGACTGGGAAGCGGTTTTGCGCCGCCCGCCGTTCGGACCGGTTGCCCCGAAGGCCCATGACATGAAGCGGGAAAGCTGGATTTTGTCGCTGATCCACAAAGTGTTTCCGCTTGCGCCAAAACCGTATGTCTTCTGCGAGGATGACTCCATCGTAGGGGCGCCCTTCTATGTGATGGAACGAAAAAAAGGAATTGTGCTCGATCGCCAGTGGCCGGAAGGTGTAGAGTGCTCCCCGGAATTATGCCGCCGGATTTCCGAATCAACCGTTGACACGCTCGCCCGGCTTCACTCTCTTGACTGGAAAACAGCGGGGCTTGGAGCCATCGGACGGCCGGAGGGTTTTATGGAGCGCCAGGTACAGGGGTGGATCGGAAGGTATGAACGGGCGAAGACAGACGACATACCCGTGGTCGAAAAAACGGCCAGGTGGATGCTGGACCACCTTCCGACATCACCACCAGCCACGATTGTCCACAATGACTTCAAGCTGAATAATATGATCTTTTCCGCGGCGGATCCGGCAGAAGCGGTCGCCGTGGTGGACTGGGAGATGACGACGATCGGGGATCCGCTTTCCGATGTGGCGATCACGGTCAGCTACTGGGATGAGGCAGGTGACGCAGAGCAGCTGCGAAACGGTTTCACTTCCGTCACCTCGCTGCCGGGGTTCATTTCACGCCGCGAATTTCTTGAACTGTACGCCGCCAAAAGCGGTCGCGACCTGAGCGAGATTGATTTTTATCTGACGTATGCGTACTACAAGGTGGCGGTCATCTGCCAACAAATTTTTTATCGCTGGAAAATGGGGCAAACCCATGATCCGCGATTTGAACGCCTTGGAGGGGTTGTAGAGAGCCTTATGCATCAAGCGAACCGGATCGCGATGAATGGATTCTAGCTGTGCCGTAAAAGAAGAGGAGGGATTCCATGCATATTCAAGAGTTATTTCATCTTGGCGGAAGAGTTGCCATTGTGACGGGAGGAGGACGCGGCCTCGGCGAACAGATTGCGATTGGACTGGCAGAAGCCGGCGCTGATGTTGTGGTCTGCTCCCGAAAAAAAGAAGCGTGCGACAGGGTGGCTGATGTGATCAAGCAAGCAGGCAGAGAAAGCTTGTCGCTGGCGTGCGACGTAACCAATCCGGAAGATGTCCAGCGGGTGGTGGAGGAAACCAAAAGGGTGTTTGGCAAGATCGACATCCTGATTAATAATTCGGGGATCTCGTGGGGGGCCCCTTTCGACAGCTACCCGCTAGAAAAATTCAATCAGATTCTGCAGGTAAATGTAACTGGTTTATTTTTAATGTCGCAAGCAGTTGGACGCGAAATGGTGGCGCAGCAGTACGGACGGATCGTAAACATCGCTTCCGTCGCCGGTCTGGTCGGCAGCGATCCGCGCTACATGAATGCGATTGGCTATAACGCCAGCAAAGGAGCCGTAATCTCCTTTACACGAGATTTAGCCGTTAAATGGGCTGATCAGGGGGTTACCGTCAATGCTTTGGCTCCCGGGTTCTTCCCCAGTAAAATGTCTACCGGCCTTCTGGAAAAATTTGGGGATCGGATTCTTGAACGAACGCCAATGCGCCGATTTGGCGGAGAGAACGACCTGAAAGGAGCCGCCTTGTTCTTCGCATCCGATGCAGCCAGCTACATAACAGGGCAAGTGCTAGCCGTTGACGGCGGGGTGACGGCGACATAACGGACGCATGTACCTTTCAAATCCTTGAAAAACGGGAAAGGGGGAATTCACATGGCCCATGTGACTGTTTTTGACGGATTAAGCTACGGGAAGGGAAAAGCCTTCGAGTACGACAGGATTTCACTTCCGCAAATGCTCGATCGGACAGCGGATCAATACCCGGATCGGACGGCGATCACGTTCTACCGGCTGCAGTTGAACTACAGGCATTTGCAGGACATGACGCGAAAAGTGGCCGCAGCCTTGTCGCAATCCGGAGTCGGAAAAGGCGACAAGGTAGGCATCATGCTGCCCAATTGCCCACAGTATGTGGCAGCTTTTTACGGCGTCCTGCGGCGGGGAGCCGTCGTCGTGCAGGTGAACCCGAAGTATGCCGAACGGGAGATTGAGTATATCCTGCAGGATTCCGGTGCCGAGGTGCTGTTTGTCTTCGCCGATCTATACGCCAATGTGCGCAAGATTGCCGGGTATGCCAATCTGAAAAAAGTCATTGTTGTCTCTTTAGCTCCCGTCAGCCTTGAGCTTGAAGAAAATGCGATCGGATGGGATCGCTTTCTCGATGCAGCTCAGCCTGTACCGGATGAATCGGTCGATCCGGAGGAAGACGTCGCCGTTTTGCAGTATACGGGAGGAACCACGGGCCGTTCCAAGGGTGCGATGCTGACGCATCGCAATCTGGTTGCCAATGCCCAGCAGGGCAAAGAACTGGGAAGCGAACAGCCGTTAACCGAGGGAGACAAAATTTTGACCGTCATTCCCCTGTTTCACGTCTATGGAATGACTTGTGGGATGAATCTGGGAATCCTGACCGCTACCAACGTCATCCTGCTCCCCCGGTTCGACGTACGTGAAGTGTTGGAGACGATTAAAGAGCACAGGCCGACCTATTTCCCCGGTGTCCCGACCATGTACGTCGCGCTGAATTCGTATCCGGACGCGGATCAGTACGGAATTGACGCCATCCGGATTTGCAACAGCGGCTCGGCCCCGCTTCCGGTAGAGCTGATGCATTCCTTTGAACAAAAGACGGGAGCCAACATGTATGAAGGGTACGGGCTTTCAGAGGCTTCGCCCAGCACCCACTCCAATCCCCGCAACTCCTCGAAAAAACCGGGAAGCATCGGTCTGCCGCTGCCCGGTACGGAAGCGCGGATTGTCGACCACGCGACGGGTACGCGAACGCTTCCGATCGGTGAAGTGGGGGAATTGGTGATACGGGGGCCGCAAGTGATGAAGGGGTATTGGAACATGCCGGCAGAAACCGCAAACGCCATTCGCGACGGCTGGCTCTACACCGGCGACATCGGCAGAATGGACGAAGACGGATTCTTTTACATTGTCGACCGCAAAAAAGACATGATTATCGTGAGCGGATACAATGTCTATCCGCGGGAAATCGAGGAGGTGCTCTACATGCACCCCGCTGTCCTGGAAGCGGTGGTTGCCGGCGTGCCCGATGAGTATCGCGGGGAGACGGTAAAGGCGTTTATCGTCCTAAAACCCGGACAAAGTGCCGCGCCTGAGGAACTCGAAAACTTCTGCCGGCAGCACCTCGCCGCCTTTAAAGTGCCGCGCTTGATCGAATTCCGCGAGTCGCTCCCGAAGACAGCGGTCGGAAAAATACTGCGCCGGGTATTAGCGGAGGAAGCCAAGAAACAGGGGTGATGGAAGTGGAATTATTCTTTCAACAGATCGTCAATGGCCTGGTGCTCGGCAGTATATACAGCCTGGTAGCCCTCGGCATCACATTGATCTACGGGATCATGCAGCTGCCGAACTTTGCCCACGGTCACCTGTACATGCTGGGGGCTTACCTGACCCTGTTTATGATGACGATGTACGGATTTCCTTATTGGCCGGCCATTCTCGTCTCGGTAGCAGCGCTTGTCTTGATCGGGATGCTGCTGGAGCGACTGGTGTTTCGGCCGCTGCAGAACGCCCCCCATATCAACTCGATGATTGCAGCGGTAGGCGTCATGCTGTTTATCGAAGCGATCGCCCGCAAAATGTGGGGCTCGGATTACCACCGACTCGATTCGCCGTATGAAGATACCATCTCCATATTCGGGCTCACGATCACACAGCAGCGGCTGATCATCATCATCGCCGCGATCGTGTTGATGATCGGGCTTAACCTGTTCCTGAAACGAACGGTTATCGGCTCGACAATCGAAGCGATGGCGCAAAACCGGGAAGGAGCCTTCCTCGTCGGGATCAATGCCAACAAGGTATCGCTGCTGACGTTTGGGATCGCGTCCGGGCTGGCAGCTGCCGCAGCATCACTGGCTGCCCCGATCAACCTGGTCTACCCTTCGATGGGGGCGATGGTGAATCTCAAAGCGTTTGTCATCATCGTCCTGGGAGGGATGGGGAGCATACCCGGTGCGGTACTTGGCGGGTACATCCTCGGATTGGCGGAAAGCATTTCAGGGACGTACATCAACAGCGAATACAAGGACCTGGCAGCGTTCGTCATCCTGGTGCTGATCCTGACCGTGAAACCGACTGGGTTGTTTGCAAAGGAGGCCCGATAATATGAAAAAAAATCCGGTATATCACCGGGTTTCAAAACTTGCGGTCCCCGTGCTGATCCTGTTTGCCGCGGCAATTCCCCTGCTCACTTCCAATACCTATTACCTGGATATTTTTGTAAAAATATTTATTTGGACGATCGCTGTCAGCGGCATGAACATCATCGCCGGATACACCGGACAGTTGTCATTGGCACACGCCGGTTTTTTCGGCATCGGGGCGTATGCATTCGGTCTATTGATGACGAAGGCGGAAATGCCATTTCTCCCTTCACTTGCGATCGCCGTTGTGCTGACCGGGCTTATAGGCAGTGTCGTGGGACTTATCTCGCTTCGCTTGAAAGGACATTACTTTGCGATTTTTTCTCTCTGTGTCGGCGTCATCATCCTGCTGATCATCGAGAAGTGGGAATCGCTGACAGAAGGGGTCCGCGGATTGCTCGGCATTCCATCTCCGAGTATCGGATCGTTTGAATTTGCGAACATTTCAGCCCAGTACTACTTGATTCTATTCTTCCTTATGCTGACGTTTTTTGTGAACCGCCGGGTGGTTCATTCGCTGGTCGGGCGAACGTTCCTCTCGATCCGGAACAGCGAAGAACTGGCGGAAGCGGTTGGCATCAACGTCATGCAGAGCAAAATCCTCGCCTTTGTCTACTCGACCGTACTGGCCGGTTTGGCAGGAGCTTTGTATGCGGGGTATATCCGCTTTCTGGGACCTGATATCGCCAATGTGGAGCACACGTTCGACATGCTGCTGTACTTGTTGGTCGGCGGAATCGGCACGCTCTGGGGACCGTTGGTTGGAACCGCGCTGGTGACCGTCTTGATGCAATGGCTGCAATCCTGGCAGGAGTACCGCATGATCGTTTTCGGTCCCATTCTCGTCATTCTCGTGATGTTCCTCCCGTACGGCATTATCGGAGCTTTTGTCCGGCGAAAAATGAAACGGCAGTGGGAGCAGGAAATGCAAGAAAATTCCATTGAACGGCCGGGGATGCGGGACCAGCGGCTCGCGGGAGGGGAACTGGATGTTTAAAGCGGAGAAGTTGACGAAGCGTTTCGGCGGCAATACGGCTGTCAATGCCGTTGATTTTACCATCAACCATGGTGAAATTACCGCGATCATCGGGCCGAACGGGGCGGGAAAGACGACATTTTTCCATTTGATCAGCGGGTTCCACAGGCCTACCTCCGGCCGATTGCTGCTTGAAGGCAGGGACGTAACCAAAAAGCCGCCTTATCATATGGCGAAAATAGGGGTAGCCCGCACATTTCAGACCACGAAACTGTTTGCCGAGGCCACCGTCATCGACAACCTGATGATCGGTCATCGGCTGCGGACCAGAAGCGGTTTTTGGGATGCCGTGATTCGGACCAGGCGTTACCGGACAGAAGAAGCGGCATGCCGGGAGAGGGCGCTGCAAGTGCTCGATTTTGTCGGAGCCTCTGATCTGGCCAACCGGCCGGTGGCAAGTATTCCGCAGGAAGCGCAGAAGAGAGTAGCAATCGCATTGGCATTGTCTACAGATCCAAAACTCGTGCTGTTGGACGAACCGGCAGCCGGCATTAATGCGGATGAGACAAGCGGTCTTGCCGATCTGATCAAAAAAATGAAACGAGCGGGTCTTACAGTTTGCATCATCGAGCACAAGATGCAGATGATCATGAACCTTGCCGACAGAATCATGGTCCTCAACCAGGGGGCGAAGATTGCGGAAGGCACACCGGAAGAAATCAGCCGAAATGAATCAGTGATTGAAGCATACCTGGGAGGTGCCCGCGATGCTCAAACTCGTTGATGTTTCCGTCAGGTACGGCAGCTTCAAAGCGCTTCATTCCATCAACCTGGAGATAAACGAAGGGGAACTCGTCGTCCTGCTTGGAGCGAACGGCGCGGGAAAAAGCACTATCTTTCGGACGATCAGCGGCCTGGTAAAGCCGGCTTCGGGCGAACTTCATTTTCACGGGAAGCAGATCGGGGGATGGTCGCCGGACCGGATTGTCAGAGCCGGAATCGCCCAGTGCCCGGAAGGCAGAAAGCTTTTTCTGGAAATGTCCGTCGTAAAAAATCTCATCCTGGGCGGCTTTGTACACCGCAAGGACAAAGCGGAGCAGGCGAGGTCATTGCAGCGCATGTTTGAATTGTTTCCCATCTTGTATGAGAAAAAAGACCAGGCTGCAGGCTCTCTGAGCGGCGGCCAGCAGCAAATGGTCGCCATCGCCCGCGCTTTAATGGCAAGACCGAAACTGCTGCTGCTCGATGAGCCTTCCATCGGACTGGCTCCCCTGGTCGTAGAACAAATGTTTCAGACCATCGCCGACATCAATCGCAGCGGAACGAGCGTCCTGCTCGCGGAGCAAAATGCACATGCCGCTCTGCAGATTGCCCACCGCGGCTACATCATCGAGAACGGCCGGCTTGTTTTGGAAGGGTCAAGCGGCAGATTGCAAAACAATGAAGAAGTCAGACGGGCATACTTGGGTGCCTGACGGGTGAAAGATCAATGGGAACAGAAGGAGAGGGTCAAATGAAAAGTAAACGGAATGTACTGCTTGCCTTGTCTGCCGCTGCTTCACTGTTCTTTCTGACGGCGTGCGGCAACCAGGCCGCTTCAGGCGGTGAAAGCGCAGGCAGCGGCGGGAGCGGGCAAGCAAGAGAAGTTGCCATCGGTTGGTCCGGACCTCAGAGCGGCGGCCAAGCCCTTTATGGAAAAAACACATTGAATGGCTTGCAAATGGCAATCGATGACATTAACGCCGCTGGCGGAATCAAGGTAGGATCAGATACGGTGAAACTGAAGCTGGAAGCGCTGGATGACAAGTACCTCCCAAACGAAACGGCGACCAATGCCCGCCGGCTGAGATCTGAAAACAAAGCGACCATTATCTTTACTCCGCATTCGGGCGGTGTATTTGCCCTGCAAACCTTCAACGTGCAAGAAAAATTCCTGATCGCGGCCTATACCAGCGAGCCAAAAGTGACGGAAGCCAAAAACCCCCTGACCGTCCGGATCCCTCCCAGCTATGACAACTATCCGAAAACCTTCTCGGAAGAAACGATGAACCGCTTTGGCAAAAAGGCAGCTCTCGTACCTGGCACCCACCAGTATGCCAAAGATTGGAGCGCCCTGTTTAAACAGACTTGGACCGGGCTGGGCGGGGAAATCGTGGCGGAAAATCCGGTGGACTACAATAAAGAAAGCGATTTCGCCCCTGCTGTGACGAAGGCGCTTGCCGCAAAGCCCGATGTGCTGTTTGTCGGCGGCGCTTCCCAGCCGACGGCACTGGTGATCAAAGCCGCGCGTGATCAGGGGTTTCACGGCGGAATCATCGTAATGGACCAGGCAAAAGTAGAAGAGATGGAACCGATTTTGAAAGATCCGAACATGTTGGAAGGTTTTATCGGGGTGAATCCCGCTTCCTTGCATCCGACCGAGGGGACAAAAAAATTCGTAGAAAGGTACAAAGAGAAGTTTGGGGCGGACAAAGTCCCTACCTCTGAAGTGGCGTACCACTACATGGCTATGCACGTATTCGCCAAGGCGATGGAACTGGCGGGAACGACGGATGATGCCGCTGCTATCCGCGCGAAGCTCGATGAGGCTTGCAAACAGCTCTCTGATGACGACTTGCCGTCGCTGGCCAAAGGCTTCTCAGAAGACGGAGCGCTGATCGTCATTCCGCGTGCAACAACCATGAAAGAGGGCAAATTCGTACAAATTCCACTTCCTGTCAAAGAGTGACGGGTGGATTGCAAGCGCCAGGATGAGCTATAGAAAAAAGGAGACGATACCATGCATATGCGGTTAAACGAAGAACAGAAGATGATCCAAAAAACGGTCAGAAAATTCGTTGAAAAGGAACTGATGCCCCTTGAGCCGGACGTGCTGCGAAATGAAAGAGAGGGCAAACCGGGCATTACTCCCGAGCAAAAAAAAGAACTCCAATTAAAAGCAAAGCATCTCGGGTTTTGGGGCATCAACACGCCAGCGGAGTACGGCGGGGCAAACCTGGGGCAGATGATGCAGGCAATCGTCGCGATGGAATTGGCCAGAACCTTTGTGCCTTTCAACTTTGGCGGCTATGCCGACAATATCCTCTACTACGGCAATGAAGAACAAAAAAAGAAGTACCTGATTCCGACCATCAACGGTGACAGGATTTCCTGCTTTGCCTTTACCGAGCCGGGAGCGGGTTCAGATACCCGGCGGATCAACTTGCGGGCGGAAAAAGACGGAAACGAGTGGGTATTAAACGGAGAAAAAGTCTTTATTACCAACGGAAATGAAGCTGATTTTGCGATGGTATTTGCGGTCACAGACAAACAGCAGGGACAGGGAGGCGGCGTAACCTGCTTCCTCGTCGACCGTGACATGGGCTGGAAATCGGAGTACATCCATACAATGGGAGAGTGGGGCCCTGCTTCCCTGATCTTTGACAATGTGCGGGTGCCGGAAGAAAATATCCTGGGAGAATTGCACGGAGGGTATCAACTCGGTCTGGAGTGGATTGGATTTGCCCGCTGGATTGTCGGAGCACGAGCGGTTGGCGCCGCGGAACGCCTGCTTCAAATGGCGATTGATTACGCCAAGCAGCGGGTGACATTCGGGCAGCCAATCGCAGAGCGGCAGGCGATTCAGTGGATGATTGCCGATTCGGCGGTTGAAATCGAAGCGGCCAGATGGCTGGTCTTTAACGCCGCCTGGATGCTGGATCAGGGCATGGACAATCGCCATTACGCTTCCATGGCAAAGCTGTTTGGCGCCAACATGGGGAATCGGGTTGTCGACCGCGTTCTGCAAATCCACGGCGGGATGGGCTATACCAAGGAACTGCCAATCGAGCGCTGGTACCGGGAAGCAAGGCTGTGGCGAATCTACGACGGGACAGATGAAATACAGCGACTGATCATTTCCCGAAACCTGCTGAAAGGGCATGTAAAACTGGGAGAGTCGATGTAGGTTCCGAGGTACTGAAGTGCTTGTCGACAGAGGCTGGTCCATACGGACAGAACAGTTAGGGGGATGAGCGTGAATGAAGGCGATTCAATTTCAGGAGTATGGAACACCTGATGTGCTGCAGGTGGTCGATATCCCCGTGCCAACCCTAAAACCGGGTGAGGTGTTGGTACAGGTCAAAGCTGTCGGGGTAAACTTTGCGGACACCATGCGCCGCCGAAACCGCTATTTGGCGAAAACCCCGCTTCCTTACATTCCCGGTTCAGAGGTGGCAGGGGTGATTACCGAGGTATCACCTGAGATCACCCAGTTCCGTGTGGGGGATCGGGTCGTTGCCTTAACCGGCGGCGGGGGCTACGCAGAGTACGTGACTCTCCCCGAAAATGCCGTTTTTCCCATTCCCGAACAGGTAGATTTTGACCAGGCTGCCGCCTTGCTGCTTCAGGGGCTTACCGCTTACCACGTATTGCGCACGTCAGGACAGTTTTCTGAAGGTGAGTCTGTATTGGTTCACGCCGCAGCAGGAGGCGTGGGAACACTGGCTGTTCAGTTGGCAAAGCTGTGGGGAGCAGGGAAGGTGATCGCGACGGCAAGCAGTTCGCAGAAGCTGGAGCTGGCCCTCTCTCTCGGAGCGGATGTCGGGGTGAACTATTCAGCGGCGGATTGGAACGACCAGGTGACGGAACACACCGATGGAAAAGGCGTTGATATCGTTCTGGAAATGGTTGGGGGTGAGTTTTTCCAAAAAAGCATTTGCTGTCTGGCGACGTTCGGGCGCCTCGTCATCTACGGCCGAGCGGGTGCCGAAACCACCCAGTTTGATCCGTCTGTCCTGATGCAGCGCAATACCAGTGTTGTCGGCTTCTGGTTGACGCGAATCATGCAGCGTCCGGCTATGTATCGGGAGAGCGTACGGGAGTTGCTGCGTTATGTGGCTGAGGGGACATTGCAATTGATCATCGGGGAAAGAGTGCCGCTGACGGAAGCGAGTAGGGCTCACGAGCTTCTGGAGGGGCGCCGGACAACAGGCAAAGTGCTGTTAATACCATGAACGACCTGATGAAAAGCTTTGCTATTGAATAGCAAAGCTTTTTTTGTTTTTGAAAATATTTTCCGAAATAAAGTCAATCAATTCAGATTTTTGCGAGGCTCCTGCTGACTTTTGGAAAGGTAAGGAAGCTTTTTTTGTTGCTTTCATGCGAAAATGGTAAAATATACTCTTTTACATAACGAAAATAATTTTTTGTATAATAGTTTTACAGGAAAAAATATGGAGATCTTTTTTGTTTTAGAAAAAAATTTTCTTCGTCTATTGAAAAAATGTAATATATTTTTATATAATAGGTTTCGAATTGAGGAAGTTGTTTTACTCTTTCAACTTCTGACAAGCGACAGACATAGGGGGGGCAAAAAATCCGAAAATAGCAGAAATTATGTGAACGCTATCATTTTGGGGTGTATGAAAAGGAGGTTGCATTATGAAGAAGTATCATAAACCAGTCTTGGCCGCCATTCTGTCTGCCATGGTAATGCTGGCAGGGTGTTCGTCAAGCAATGCGCCTGGCGATTCGGCAGCGGCCGGCCAGGGACAGACCCAGGGAGAAAAAATTCTCGTCATCGGACGGGGCGGCGACACCGTAACGCTTGATCCTGCCCAGTCGTCAGACGACGAGACCAACCGGGTCACCGAGGAAGTCGTCGAAACATTGGTAACCTACAAAAAAGGAACGAGCGAAATCGTGCCGCTGCTTGCAAAGAGCTGGCAAATTAGCGAAGACGGAAAGACGGTTACCTTCCACCTGGAGGAAGGCGTAAAATTCCACGACGGCACGCCGTTTAACGCAGACGCGGTCGTGTACAACTTCGAACGCTGGTGGGATCCTGATCATCCTTATCACAATGGCGCTTTCTCGATCTTCCAGACCGATATGGGCGGATTCAAGGGAGACGAAAAATCCGTTATCCGCGGCGTGAAGAAAGTGGACGAGAACACGGTTGAAGTTAGCTTGGCCCACTCCTTCGCACCGTTTATCGCCATGCTGACCGAGCCGCAGTACAGCATTGTTTCACCGGAAAGCATGAAGAAGAACAACGGCGAATTTAAAGATCAGCTGGTCGGAACGGGAGCCTTCCAGTTTGTCAGCTGGGCGCCGAACGACAAGATCGTGTTGAAGAAAAACCCTGAATACCGCGTCAGCGGCCTGCCGAAAGTAGATCAGCTGGTGTTTCAGGTCATCAAGGACAACTCCGCCAGACTGAATGCGCTCAAGACGGGGCAGATCGACCTGATGGAGGGAGTCAGTCCGTCGGATGTGGAGTCGCTGAAGAGCGACCCGAATCTGGAGGTCTATACCAGCCCGAGCAATAACGTCGGCTATATGGCCTTTAATACACAGATGAAACCATTTGACAATCCAAAAGTCCGCCAGGCGATCAGCATGACGATCGACAAGCAAGGGCTGATCGACGCCTTCTACTACGGACAAGCAGAACCGGCTGTCACGGTGCTGCCGTCCAAGAGCTGGGCGCTCAACACCGACCTGGAAACCTATCCGAATGATCTCGAAAAGGCCAAGCAGCTGCTTGCAGAAGCAGGCTATCCAGACGGCTTCAAAACCGAGCTGTGGGTCATGCCGGTCGCCCGCCCGTACATGCCGCAGCCGGAAAAAATCGGTGCCGCGCTTCAAGCCAATATGAAGCAGATCGGCATCGATGCCAAAATCGTTACGTATGACTGGGCGACCTATATCAAAAAGACGAATAACGGCGAAGCGCCGATGTGTCTTTTGGGATGGTCCGCAGCAACTTGGGATCCGACTACCCTGATGTATACGCTGCTTCACTCAACCGATGCAAAACCGACGAACAATGTCTCGCTCTACAAGAATCCTGAGGTAGACGAACTGCTGGACAAGGCATTGCAAGTGAATGACCAGGCTGAACGAGCCAAGCTTTACAACAAAGCGCAGGAGCTTATCTACAACGATGCGCCGATGAACCCGCTGGTTCACTCAACGCCTGTCAGAGCTGCAAGCAAAAGCGTTGCCGGATATGTACCGCAAGTGACGTACGGCCCGCAGCTGACCGACGTCGACATTGTGAAATAAAGCGAAGTGAACTGCTGCCCCGCCCAAACGGACAAACCGATTGGGCGGGATCATTCATCTCATGCCCACCGTAAAAAAGGGGAAAGAAAGGGTGTACTTTATGGAGATCTCGAAGGAATCGCTTGCCGAGCTGGCTCAGCAGATAAAGGATGATTTGATCGGCTGGAGACGCTATCTGCACAAACATCCGGAACTGTCCTTTCAGGAAAAGCATACCTCCCAATTTATCTGCGATACGCTGCAAACCTTTGACGGACTGGAGCTGTCCCGCCCTACAGAAACGAGCGTCATGGCGAAGCTGAAGGGCCCTCGGCCGGGCAAGACCCTGGCGATCCGGGCGGATATCGATGCGCTGCCGATTCACGAAGAGAACGACTGCGACTTTGTCTCTGAGAATCCGGGGGTCATGCACGCCTGCGGACACGACGGTCATACGGCAATCCTGCTGGGTACGGCAAAAATCCTTTCATCGCTCAAAGATCAGCTGCAAGGGGAGATTCGCTTCCTCTTTCAGCATGCGGAAGAGCAGGCGCCGGGCGGCGCGCAGCAGATGGTGGATGCCGGCGTGATGGAAGGTGTCGACCGGGTGATCGGCCTGCATCTTCACTCCCCGTTGGAAGTGGGCAATCTGAACATCAAAGCGGGACCTACCCATGCCGCTTCCGACGAGTTTTCGATTACCGTCATCGGAGTGGGCGGACACGCTGCCCAGCCGCACGATGCGATCGACAGCCTGGCGATCGCGGCGCAAGTGGTGACCAATCTGCAGCACATCGTCTCCCGCAACACGGATCCGCTGGAAAATCTGGTCCTCTCCGTCACGAAGATCATGGGCGGCTCCGCATTCAACGTCATTCCCGGATCGGTAGAACTGGCAGGGACGGTGCGTTCATTTAATCCCGAAGTTCGCAAGCATGTGCCCGGGATGATGGAACGGGTGGTCAAGGGGATTACTGAAGCCCACGGCGGAACCTACGAGTTCAGCTACAAACACGGACACGATCCGGTCATCAACGATCAGGCGACGGCAGAACTGGTCAAGGAAACCTTGATCGAGGCGTTCGGCCAGGAAGCGGTGCAGCCGATGATTCCAACGATGGGAGGAGAAGATTTTTCCGCCTTTCAGGCAAAAGCGCCCGGGACCTACTTCTGGGTAGGAGCGGGAAATGTGTCGAAAGGAATTGTCCATCCGCACCATCACCCGCGCTTTGCGATCGACGAAGATTCGCTGGTTATCGGTGTGCAGGCTTTCCTTCATCTTGCTTTCAAATTAGTCAAATAAGATTTCACAACATGAACGAGGAAGAGCGGAAGGGGGATGGACCGTTGAGTAAATTGCTGTCTGTGCAAGGCTTACAAACATACTTTCACACGGATGAAGGGGTCGTTCGTTCAGTAGACAATGTCGATTTCGAGATCAACGAGGGCGAGATTCTCGGCATTGTCGGCGAGTCGGGATGCGGGAAGAGCGTCACCTCGCTGTCCATCATGGGTCTTATCCCCTCTCCTCCCGGAAAGATTGTCGGAGGGGAAATACGGTTCGAAGGCAAAAATTTGCTGGAGCTGAGCAAAAAAGAACTGCGCTCCATCAGAGGAAACAAGATCGCGATGATCTTCCAGGAGCCGATGACCAGTCTGAATCCCGTGTTTAAAATTGGCGACCAAATGTGCGAAGCGGTGCAGCTCCACATGGGGTTGAAGAAAAAACAGGCGGTCGAACGGGTGATCCAACTGTTGAAACAAGTCGGGCTGCCGAGAGCCGAACAGGTGATTCACGAATATCCGCATCAATTGTCAGGCGGAATGCGTCAGCGGGTGATGATCGCTATGGCGATGGCGTGCAATCCGAAGCTGCTGATCGCCGATGAGCCAACGACGGCTCTGGACGTGACGATTCAAGCGCAAATTCTGGATTTGATGCGAAAAATCTCACGGGAGTCGGGTACGGCGATCATGCTGATCACGCATGATCTCGGCGTTGTCGCGGAAATGTGCCACAGGGTGGTTGTGATGTACGCAGGCAAAGTGGTGGAACAAGCCGATGTTCAAACCCTGTTTGCCAGTCCCAAACACCCGTACACGATTGGCCTGCTGCAGTCGATGCCGACACTCCATGAACGGAAAGAAAAGCTGGATGCAATCCCCGGAAATGTCCCGATACCGTCGGAACTGCCCAAGGGCTGCAAGTTCGCCCCGCGATGCGCGCACGCGACGGACATCTGCCGACAGGCGGAGCCGGAACTGACACGACTGGAAGAGAACGAGATGCACGAAGTACGCTGTTGGTTGTATCAGGAGCATTCCGAGGCTCCCCGCGGAGCGATGGACTGACATGGAGGCGAGAAAATGAGCAGGGCCCTGTTGGAAGTAAACAATTTGAAAACCTATTACGCCATTGACAAAGGCGGTTTGTTCAAGAAAGAGACGAGATACGTCAAAGCGGTGGACGGCGTCAGTTTCCGCATCCGGGAGGGCGAAGTATTCGGCCTGGTAGGGGAAAGCGGCTGCGGAAAGTCTACGACAGGCCGGTCGATTCTTCGCTTGACCGACCCGACAGACGGAGAAGTCCTGTTTCAGGGCAAAAATCTGGTCACCCTGCCGGAAAAGGAGATGCAGCGGGTGCGCAGGGATCTGCAGATCATTTTCCAGGACCCGTTCGCTTCGTTGAACCCTAAAATGACGATCGGGCAAATCCTGGAGGAACCGATGATCGTGCACGGCATCAAGGAAAAGGCAGAGCGCAAAAAGCGGCTGGGCGAACTCCTGGAAGCAGTCGGTTTGCATCCGAGTCACGCCAACCGGTATGCCCATGAATTCAGCGGCGGGCAGCGGCAGCGCGTGGGCATTGCCAGGGCTCTGGTGCTTCGCCCTAAGCTGATTATCGCCGATGAACCGGTCTCGGCCCTCGATGTGAGCGTCCAGGCACAGGTGATCAACCTGATGCAGAGCTTGCAGCAGCAGTACAAGCTGACCTATCTGTTTATCGCACACGACTTGAGCGTCGTGCGCCATATCTGCAATCGCATTGGCGTGATGTATCTGGGGCGGATCGTCGAGCAGGGGGACTGCGAAAAGCTGTATGAAAACCCCAAGCATCCCTACACGCAGGCCCTGTTGTCTGCAGTGCCCGTACCTGATCCGAACTGGCAGCGGGAACGCATCATCCTTCATGGTGACGTCCCCAGTCCGATCAATCCTCCCGTAGGCTGCGCATTTCACCCGCGGTGTCCGTATGCCATGGACATTTGCAAGACAGAGCGGCCGGAGTTCAGAGAGGTTGAAAACGGGCATCAGGTTGCGTGCCATTTAATGTAAGGCGACTTTCACTATACGGATAAATGGGGGTAAACCAGTGGTTAAGTATGTGGCCAGAAGAATCTTTCAACTTATCCCTGTACTGATCGGTGTTTCCATCATCGTCTTTGCGATCATTCACTTCATTCCCGGTGATCCGGCGCAGGTCATCCTGGGCGAACAGGCGAGTGCCGAAGCGATTGCGCAGCTAAGGCATCAATTGGGGCTTGATTTACCGTTATACCAACAGTATTTTCAATTCGTTTGGCAACTGTTGAAAGGCGATTTGGGAACCTCGCTGTTGACGCAAAAACCCATTATCGAAGAAATTGTTCCGCATCTGGCTGCCACTGCCGAATTGACGCTATTCGCAATGATATTTGCCGTTGTCATCGGGGTGAATGCCGGGATCGTCTCAGCATGGAAGAGAAATACCTGGCTGGATTACATGCCGATGATCATCGCGCTCGTCGGGGTGTCGATGCCGATCTTTTGGCTCGGATTGCTGGAACAGTGGCTGTTTGGGATTAAGCTGCAGTGGCTGCCGGTACTCGGAAGGATGGATGGGAGAGTACAGGTGGAGACGATCACGAATTTTTACTTGATCGATACACTCTTAAAAGGGAATATAACCCAATTCTGGGAGTCGATAAAACACCTAATCCTGCCTGCTGTGGCTTTGGGAACCATTCCGATGGCGTATATCGCCAGGATGACCCGCTCCAGCATGCTTGAAATCCTCAAGCACGACTACGTTCGCACCGCCAGAGCCAAAGGGCTGCACGAGTTTTTTGTCGTGTACAAGCACGCCTTGAAGAATTCGTTTTCTCCCGTCATGACGGTCATCGGCCTGGAGGTGGGCCGGCTGCTCGGGGGAGCGGTGCTGACAGAGACGATCTTTGGCTGGCCGGGCGTGGGCCAATACATTTACAACGCCATCGGTTATCGCGATTACGCGGTCATCCAGTCAGGAATTCTGGTGCTCGCCGTTATTTTCATCGTTGTGAATTTGATCGTCGATTTGCTGTACACCTATCTTGACCCAAGAATTCAGTATAAGTAACGGGGGGTTCAACTATGCAATTGGAACCGGCTGCCCAGCAGACAAATCCAATTTCTTCTGACAAGTCAACCAAGCGGACACCGTGGAGAGAGAGCTGGAGACGATTGCGCAAGCAAAAGGCGGCAATGGTAGGCGGAGGGCTGATCGTTCTGTTCATCGTCATCGGAATTCTGGCGCCCCTCCTCGCTCCCTATGATCCCATTGCGCAAAATCTCTCCAACACGTTGAAACCCCCGTCAGCAGACCACTGGATGGGGACGGATGACTCCGGCCGCGATATTTTCTCAAGGGTTCTTTACGGTGCGCGCATCTCGCTTACGATCGGATTTTTCTCGGTTATTGGGTCGCTGATCGTCGGTGCATTTCTGGGACTGGTAGCGGGTTATTTCGGAAAAAAGATCGATACGGTTATCTCCAGGTTTTTCGATATCATGCTGGCCTTCCCCGGCATTTTGCTGGCAATCGCCATCGTCGCGATCTTGGGGCCGGGCTTGTTTAACGCTCTGCTGGCGATTGCCATCGTCAACATCCCGATGTACGGACGGATCATTCGCGCCAAGGTGCTAAGCATAAAACAGGAAGAGTACATCATGGCTGCCAGGGCTCAGGGGATGTCACAGTGGCGGATTTTGTTTCGGCATGTCCTGCCTAACAGCTGGACGCCGTTGATCGTGCAAGGAACGTTGGGGATCGCTTCGGCGATTCTGGAGGCGGCAGCCCTGGGATTTTTGGGACTGGGCGCTCAGCCGCCGGAAGCGGAGTGGGGGAAAATGCTGGCTGACTCCCGCGAATACATCACCTCGGCGCCATGGGCCGTGATGACGCCCGGGATTGCCATTATGTTAAGCGTCATCGGATTTAACCTGTTCGGAGACGGCTTGCGAGATGCCCTGGACCCAAAAATGAAGAATTGACAGCAGAAACGTGAATACACAAGTGAGGCTACTTTGATGTTGGACGGTGAAACTATGAGAATTGGAATCGTTGGACTTGGGAAAATGGGCTTTCATCTGGGATGCAACATGATTGAGAAAGGCCATACGGTCGTCGGATACGATGTATCGAAGGAAACAGTGGAGCGTTTTAAGCAAAAGGGCGGGATCGGCTGCCATGGGATTGAAGAGTTGGCCGGGAATTTGTCCGATAAACCGAAAGCGATTTGGCTGATGGTCCCGGCAGGCGAGATGATCGACTCTCTGATCTCGCAGCTAAAGCCTTTCCTATCACCTGGTGATATTGTCATAGACGGTGGAAACTCTTTTTATAAAGACTCGATCCGCAGAAGCGAGCAGCTTCAGGAGGACGGCATTCGTTTTCTCGATGTGGGAACGAGCGGAGGGATCGAAGGCGCGATCAACGGACTGTGCTTGATGATTGGCGGGGACAAGGACGCGTATTTGGCGGTAGAACCATTGATCCGGGACATCGCTCAGCAGGACGGATTTCTGTACACCGGCCCGGCCGGCTCCGGCCACTTCCTGAAGATGGTTCACAACGGAATTGAGTACGGAATGATGCAAGCGATCGGAGAAGGTTTTGAAATCCTTGAAAAGGGGCCGTTTACCTATCATTACGAACAGGTTGCCCGCCTGTGGAACAACGGGTCCGTCATCCGCTGCTGGCTGATGGAACTGATGGAGAAGGCTTTTGCGCAGGATCCCGACATGTCTTCTATCAAAGGGGTCATGTACTCGTCCGGAGAAGGCAAATGGACGGCTGAAACGGCGATGGAGTTCGAGATTGCAGCGCCTGTCATTACAATGTCGCTGTTAATGCGATATCGTTCGCTCCAGGAAGATACTTTTCATGGAAAAGTGGTGGCCTCGCTGCGGAATCAATTTGGCGGACATGCCGTAGAGAAGGTGTAGGCAGGGAGAACAAATGGGAAAGCAAATATTCTACCTGGGGATCGACATCGGCACTACTAGCACGAAGGGAATCATTGCGAACGCTGCCGGAGAGATTCTCGCCGGCGAGCAGGCTGAGTACTCCATCTATCAACCCATGCCCTCGTTTGCGGAACAATCGCCGGAGGAGATTTCCCGCGCAGTCTGGCAGGTGATCAAGCAGCTGCTGAAGTCGTCCGCCGCTATGCAGGGCGTTTTGGGCGGAATCGGCTTCAGCAGCGCCATGCACAGCGTGATTCTGGTGGATGAAGCGAACCGGCCGTTGACGAGGTGCATCATCTGGGCGGACAGCCGGAGTGCGGCAGAGGCGGAGGAGATCAGGTGCGAACCGGGGTTAGAGCTGTATCACCGGACGGGCACTCCGATCCATCCGATGTCCCCCTTGACCAAATTGCGCTGGATGTCGCGCTTCTCCCCCGAGCTTCTCAAGCGAGCACACAAGGTTCTCTCGATAAAGGAATACGTGCTGTTCCAGTTGTGCCAGTCCTACGTCGTAGACTACTCGATCGCCTCTACGACGGGGATGTTCGGCATCCATCAATTGGATTGGGACAGGCAGGCCCTCGAACTGGCAGGGGTACGCCGGGAACAGCTGTCCGATCCCGTGCCTACCACGGAGATTTTGTCCATCCAAAATCGGCAGTTGGCCGATGAGCTGGGCATTCCGCTGGACACGCCGATTGTCGTAGGGGCGAGCGATGGTGTGCTGGCCAATCTGGGTGCAGGGGCGAGCGACGAGGAGACGGCGGTTATCACGATCGGGACGAGCGGAGCGGTTCGGACGGTGAGCCGGACGCCGCGGACCGATCGGGACATGAAGTCGTTCTGTTACGCGCTTGCCGCCGAACGCTGGGTTACGGGCGGTCCCTTTAACAACGGAGGCCTCTCCCTGCAGTGGTTCCGCGATCAATTCATCTGCACGGGAGCGAACGATTCGAAAAGCTACGACGAGCTGATAGGGGAAGCAGCTGGGCTCAAGGCAGGCTCCGAAGGACTGCTGTTTTTGCCGTATCTTACGGGTGAGCGGGCTCCATACTGGAATGCCCAGGCGCGCGGCGTCTTTTTCGGCGCCGGTTTGCACCATCGCCGCGAGCACTTTCTCCGCGCGGTGCTGGAGGGAGTGATATTCTGCGCCTACAGCGTGTTTCGCTCTCTGCAGACGGATGAGCAGGAGATCAAGCAGTTATTTGCCACGGGCGGCTTTGTGCGTTCCCCGTTTTGGCTGCAGCTTGCGGCAGACGTCTTCGGCATTCCGGTACATGTCCCCGATTCGCCGGAAAGCGCCTGCCTGGGAGCGGTGATGCTGACTATGCTGGCGACAGGAGCGATTGATTCGCTGGATGAATCGGCTGCGATGGTGCACATCGCCAAAATCTATTCGCCTGACCGGTCGCAAACAGGCCGTTATCAGGAGCTGTTCGGGTTGTTCGAGCAGGTGTACCATTCAGTGGAAGGGCATTTTGCGGCATTGTCGCAGTTTAGGTGAATCGATCGGATATGACGAGGGTGTCCCAAAAGTCATTGTAGATGACTGAGGGACGGCCCTC